>JAZQWV010000058.1:0-10368 GCA_045632525.1 Candidatus Fimenecus sp. | reverse complement strand
TGATACGAATGTCTTTGTTCCGTTTTCAAATGATGTGTAAATAAGATTATCAAAGTTATATTCTGGAGCAAGATATGCTGCAAATTCACGAACAACTGCTGCAAGGATTGCGCCAACCTTAGCACCTGAAGCAAGGATATCATCCTTACCTGGAAGTGACATTGATGGCATAATCATATTTACAAGGTGAGCTGCGATACCTGTAAGAATTGTATCGTTTACAATACTTGCATCAACAGTAACTGCACCATCGATACCAGTATTAGCTAACATAAGATTTACATAGCATCTGTCATTTGTTTTCCAGTCAGAACCGAATACGTGCTGAGGAGCAAGACCAATAACAGCCTGTGCAATTGTCTTAAGTGTATTAACGAGATTTGAGTTGTCACCCTTTGTAAGAGCTGGGCGTACCCATTCTGCTTCAAAACCAGAAATTGCATCAACTGTTGATGCTGATGGTTTAAGAGCTGTTTCAGCAACCTTAACAAGGAAGTTGTTGAAGTTCATAAGGAGTGTATTTGTTGATGAACCGCCATTTGTTGGAACGAATTCATCCATGAAATCTCCACCGATTTCATAATCCCAGTTAATGATGTCAAAGTAGTTATTCTTGTTTGAAAGGTCACCAACGAAAATCTGGTCTTCAAAACGATAGTAGTGAGTACCATTGATTACTGCGTAGTTTGACCATTCCCAAAGATATTCGCCCTGTTCTTCTGTGAAGAATGTGTTTGAAGAATCAGCAAGAGCGTTAACTGCGTCGCTACCAACCTGACCTACATATGTAAAGTCAGCGCCAAGGAAGTCAGCAAGAATCTTCTTGATTGAACCGTTAAGAATAACTGGAGCCATGTTTTCAAATACAACAGGAACGAACTTGTAGAGAAGTTCTGCAAGGCTCATTGTTGTGAGGTCAATCTGATCACCACTAAATCCTGGAAGGAATGGAGAGTTATCATTGTACCATTTAAGGCTCCACTGATTGCCCCATTCGTCTGTTGCTTTCCAAACGTATGTTTCGCTGCCTTCAACTTCCTGAGACATAACGAATGTCTGCTTTTCTTTGAAGTATGTGTAAGCTGCTGGGCTACCATTGATTTCGTCTGGAGTCTTAGCAAGAGCTTTAGCTTCAGCTTCGTCAACAATGTGGTAAACTGTCATAACAGAACCAGGAGTTGTGCTGCTGAACTGATAGTAGCATCTTGGGCTGTTAGCTGATGGTGTACCAGGAGCTGCAGAACCTGTAGCAAAAGATTTCCAGTTTGTATGTTCTGAAGTCATGTTACCTTCAGCGTCATACTTAAGAGTTGTGATTGACATATCGTTAGTGAAAAGGCTCTTAACGAATGTGTTCACTGTTGATTCAACGTTACCGTCGCCCTTACCGTTTGTATCAAGAGTCTTGATTTCTGTAAGAGTGTCGTCCCATCTTTCGAGCATTGGGAATACAAGGCCCTTAACCATTGATGGAAGGTCGAAGATAATTTCTTCGATAGCTGACATATCGCCAAGGCTGATAATACCGAGGTCAAGACCGTCTGTGAATACCTTACCAACAAGAGTTGTATTGTTGCTAAGGAGTTCAAGAATCTCAGAAAGGATTGTGAACTGAGCTGTGCCGTCACGGCTCATACCAGTTGCCCATGTACCTGTTTCAAGAGATTCAGCGATACCAAGGTTGATGATACCCATAGCGATAGAAGCAAGACCGCTTTCAAATGTATCCTTGATTGTGTCAAGAGAATAACAAAGTCTATCGATAGATGTAAAGTCGATAGTAACTGACAAACCAAGGAGGTTGAATACTTCACCCATATTGATGTTCAATGATGGAAGTAAGTTATCAAGTGCGTCAAAGACGATTGATGTACGTTCTTCTGTTGAAAGTCTTGTAACTTGACCATATGGTGAATAAGCATCAAGAGCTGTCAATTCATCAACAGTTTTATAAGCTGTTTTAGCTGCTGATGCTGTAACACTCATGCATGACAAAGCCATAACAATCGCAAGAACAACGCTTAACAATTTTTTAGTTTTGTTCATAATATTTTTTCCTCCTATTATATTTTGCATACATATTATATATGCAAGGTGAAATAGTTCCCCATTATTATTTTTACATCGCCATGGGAGAGGCGATATTTTTAGAGAGCATCAATCACTCACTCTCTGACCCAGCTGTGTGAATTCAAGTCACATTCAGCAGAGTTCGACAAAAGTGCTCTAAATTGCTCGGGTCCGTCTTCCATCTCTTCCGCCAAAAAAATTACGAAATTACGGAAGACTGATGATACACATCCGAGTCACCTTAGGACGTGTATCAACACGGAAGAAACACCCCATTTTTCTATAAAAGGGGGCACTTCACCCATTACACCATTCCTATGGTTATAACAATTATACAAATTATTGAAAAAAATAGCAATAGTTTGTTCATATTTTTTTATTATTTGTGCAATTTGTTGTATTAATTGGTTAAAACAATACTTAAATTTAACAAATTGACGAAAATTTAAAATATTTTTATCAACATAGTGTTGAAAATTTAACAAAAAGTTGATTTTAAGTTAAAAAACATCTAAAAACTTGACAAGTTAATAAACACTTCAAGGCTTTTTTGTCTAATAACTTTGTTTTTTATCCGCGATTTACTATATATTGGGTATGACAGTTGTGTAAAGGTCAAGATGTTGGGAAAAGATATAAAAAGTACAAAATATCAGAGTTGTGACGCTAATTATAGAGTTCAACAAATTGGGGTTTGTAGAGTTAATTTATATGGTGATGTTCTTGCCTCCCTCTGACGAGGGAGGTGGCAAAATCTTTGATTTTGACGGAGGGAGAGATAAGCAAAATCAAATTAATTCTAAACTATCTCTCCCTCAGTCTC
Source organism: Candidatus Fimenecus sp. (assembly GCA_045632525.1). Classification (GTDB taxonomy): domain Bacteria; phylum Bacillota; class Clostridia; order Oscillospirales; family Acutalibacteraceae; genus Fimenecus. Next base: position 7,475 of record JAZQWV010000058.1, on the reverse strand, counting down.
GCATACGCTCGACAGCTCCCTCGTCAGAGGGAGCCAAAGAAAATACAATTAAAAAGAGTTCAACAAATTCAAATTTCTCTAATTCTATATTAACAAAAAAGACGGGGCAAAAAACCCCGTCATATACTATATATTAGTATTTAATTAGTCAACAAATGTAAAGTTTGTTCTGAGATATGCATCAAAATCAAATTCTGCATCATAACCAATGCCATCTACACAGTTGTAACTTACACAATAAATTGTTTTGCTTGCAAGGAAATAATAACTATTTACATAGTGAACAACATCACCTTCAGCATTAACAATCTTATGAACATATTTTCTGCAAGGGTAAGCCTTGCTTGTAAATGTTGTATCTTGTGAATCGATTGTATACTTACAACCTTCATATTTTGCAAGAGCAGGGTTGTTCTTAATAAGCTCTTTCATTTTTGCTTCATCTTCAAAAGCTTTTTGAATATCTTCATTTGCTTTATCTGTATCAGCAAAAGCATCAATGAAAATCTCATTCATTTTTAAAGTATAAGTCTGTGTAAACTCAATATAGCATTTGCCATCTGTTCCTTTTTTATTAAGTCTTGGACCTGAGCCCATTTCCCAACCACTTAATATGTTGAACTTATAATGCTCACCATAAGCTACATCTTCAATTTCAAGTGCATTTTGAAGTCCAATATAACGAGTCTGGTTTTCGCCATTTTCATAAGTGAGAACTTCGCCAGCTCTGTCTGTTACCAATGCAACTAACTCGTTGTTTTCATTGATTACTGGTTGACCGTTTTTATCTGTAACCAAGATTACTTCTTCACCATTAATCTTTGTTGTTTCATATTTTTTGCCACAAGCAACAAAGCAAGTAACTATAAGAAAAAGTGCGAGAGATACTGCTATAATCTTTTTGCTCATAATAATTCTTCCTTTCGAATTATAAAATTTATGATACCTTAATATCTAAATTGCTTTTCTGGTCTGCTGGAACTACGCCAACCCATGTTTTGCCTTTGTTAATAATAAGCTCTTTGCCATCTGTGCCATAGAATTTAAGAGGGGAGTTAGCTCCACCTTTTTTCCAAGTGATTTTTTCACCAACACCCTGTGAAATCCAAAGTGCTTCGCCACTTGATAAATCCCAATCCTGATGACCTTCACCATCAACTGTTTTTGTTGGGCTATACATTATAATAAGGTTTGAGAATGAAACTGCTTTGCCGTCGTTTCCGTCTGTTACTGCCTTACCATTCAAATAGCTAGTGTAAACATTCTTATCCATACTATATTTAAATGAGTATTTATAAGCTGATGAGAACTGAACATAAACTTCAACTGCGCCACCTGATGCGCCACCAAATGGCATTCTCACACCTTCTTCAACAACTTTGAACATTGTCCAGTTATCGTCTTTTACTTTTGTTGTGAGGCCTTTATTTGCAATCGCTTTTGCTATGTATTCGCCAGTTGTATAACCTGTATGTTCTGAACCACGGCTACTTCTTGAAGAATCTCTCTTGAAATATGAACCTTCTTTAAGACCGTCAATATCTTTCATACCGATTTCGCTGATTTTGTTATAAGCCAAGTTACTGCCGCCCCAGTGAATATATATCGCGTTCATACCTTGTGCAATTTCAACATAGTCATGACGTGCACTTCTAACAGGACCAACCTTTGGCATCTTTGTAACATCAGCATAGAGCCACATCATTCTTGTGATGCCACCTTCAACAACGCCTTCGATAATAACATCTGGTGTTGACATACCCCATTGTGGTCTTGCAGCAGGTGAGTTTTCAACCATAATTGCAACTGGTCTTGCTCCAATTGCGCTCTCTGACAAGTCTGCTACACCTGTAAGTGGGTTGATGTTTGTTGCTTTTGGTGCTTCTGTTGTTGTTTCTGTTGTTGAGCTTGTTGAATCAGTTTTTTCAAACTCTTCTTTTTCGCCACAAGCTGCGAAAGTAAGCATTGTGAGTGAAAGTGCCATTAAAATACTGATTACTTTAACGATTGTGTTTTTCATTGTATATCCCTCTCGTTTTGTTTTTTGCCTTTGAAATTATTTCTCAATCTTTGTTTTGCCACCCATATACATCTGCAATGGTTTTGGAATATTAATGCTTCCATCTGCATTGAGATTGTTTTCAAGGAATGCAATAAGCATTCTTGGAGGAGCAACTACTGTGTTATTTAATGTATGTGCGAAATAGTTGCCATCCTTTGACTTAACTCTGATACCAAGACGACGAGCCTGAGCGTCACCGAGGTTTGAGCAAGAACCAACTTCAAAGTATTTTTGCTGACGAGGACTCCAAGCCTCAACATCACAGCTCTTAACCTTTAAGTCAGCAAGGTCACCTGAACAACATTCAAGTGTTCTAACCGGAATATCAAGTGAACGGAAGAAATCAACTGAATTCTGCCAAAGCACATCATACCATTTCATGCTATCTTCAGGTTTGCAAACAACTATCATTTCTTGCTTTTCAAACTGATGAATTCTATAAACGCCACGCTCTTCAATACCGTGTGCGCCAACTTCTTTACGGAAGCAAGGGGAGTAGCTTGTAAGTGTTTTTGGAAGTTCGTCTTCAGGAACGAAGCTATCAATAAACTTACCAATCATTGAGTGCTCACTTGTGCCGATAAGATAAAGGTCTTCGCCCTCAATTTTATACATCATATTTTCCATTTCTGCAAAACTCATAACGCCTGTTACAACATCGCTACGAATCATAAATGGTGGAATATAATAAGTAAAGCCTCGGTCAATCATAAAATCTCTTGCATAAGAGAGAATTGCTGAATGAAGTCTTGCTATATCACCACAGAGATAATAGAAACCATTACCACTTGTCTTTCTTGCAGAGTCTAAATCGATACCATTAAGGTTTTCCATAATCTCAACATGATAAGGAACTTCAAAATCAGGAGTTACAGGTTCACCATAACGCTGAATTTCAACATTTTCGCTATCATCCTTACCAATTGGAACGCTATCGTCGATAATGTTAGGAATAACAAGCATAATCTTTCTGATTTCTTCTTCAAGTTCTGCTTCTTTAACCTGAAGAGAAGCCAATTCATCTGCCATATCCTTAACTTTTTGTTTAACAACTTCTGCCTCGTCGCGTTTGCCCTGAGCCATAAGTCCGCCGATTTCTTTACTTACAGAATTACGAAGTGCGCGAAGTTCATCACCACGGCCTTTTGCTGCTCTGTATTCTGCGTCAAGCTCAATTACTTTGTCAACAAGTGGGAGCTTTTCATCCTGAAACTTTTTCTTGATGTTTTCTTTAACAACATCAGGATTAGTTCTCAAAAACTTTATATCTAACATATATTAGTTCCTTTCCATATAACTGCTGATAAAATCGATGTGCAATTATCAATGAGATAGTTTTTTATTAGAGCCGTCATAAAACGGAGACAATACTTTGTGTATTGTCGAGTATTTAGGTCGAGCTATAATGAAAAAATAGCCATTGATAATTATACATAAGATTGCAATCAGTAGTTATCTATTTATCTAAATCTTTTGCTAACTTTGTTAAATCTTCTTTACCGAAGAATTCAAATTCAAGAGTTCCTTTATGACCTGTGCTGGATAAATAAACTTTAACTTTTCTTCCAAGCACATTTGTGAGAGCAATCTCAACTTCGTCATAGAATTTATCTCGTTTTTTATCACGCTTTTTGGGTTTTGGTTTTTCACCCTGTAAAGCGTATTTAACCATTTTTTCAACCTGACGCACCGAAAGTTCCTGACTTATTGCTGCGTCTGCAATTCGAAGCATTTCTTTTTCATCATCAAGAGAAAGCAATGCACGGGAATGGCCTGCTGTAAGCTTGCCGTTACCAAGTAATCCTAATACAGATTCAGGAAGTTTTAACAATCTCAATGTATTTGTAACTGCTACTCGGGATTTGCCCACGCGTTCAGCAGCTTCTTCTTGTGTAAATCCGTAAGTTTCAATAAGAGATTTAAGTCCTTCTGCTTCTTCAACAGGGTTCAAATCTTCTCTTTGCAAGTTTTCGATAAGAGCAAATACGCTTGCTTCTTCATCGGTCATTTCACGAATAGTTACAGGAACGTCTGTAAGACCCGCCATACGAGCCGCACGCCATCTGCGTTCACCGGCTACAAGCTGATAGCTACCGTCTGACATTGGTCGAACAAGCAATGGTTGAATAATTCCGTTTTGCTCAATGCTCTTTGCGAGTTCCTCAAGAGCTTTTTCGTTAAATATCTTTCTTGGCTGTTCATGGTTAGGCTCAATCTCGTTAATCGGGAGAGTTACAGCAGTATTGCTACTCTCTGTTGCAGAATTATCAAGGAAGAGAGCGTCTAAACCTGTGCCCAATCCACCTTTTTTCGCCATATCTTCACCTCATCACTTCTGTTGTGATAAGAATTCATCTGCAAAAGCGTCATAAGCCAATGCGCCTTTTGAATGCTTATCATAATACATAATTGGCTCACCGAATGATGGAGCCTCTGAAAGTCTGACATTTCTTGGAATTGTTGTTTTATAGACTTTATTTGGGAAGAATTTTTTAATCTCTGTCACAACTTGTTGTGTAAGATTAAGTCTTCCGTCATACATTGTCTGCAAAACGCCTTCAAGTTCAATGTGTGGATTATAAAGTCTTTTTACCTGACGGACAGTTGCCATAAGCTGTGCAAGACCTTCAAGAGCATAGAATTCACATTGAACAGGCACTAAGAATGTGTCTGACGCTGTTAATGCGTTGATTGTAATAAGACCGAGAGAGGGGGGGCAATCAAAGAAAATATAATCATACTTGTCCCAAAGTTGAGCAACAGCAATTTTAAGTCTTGCTTCTCTCTTCTCAATCTCAATCAATTCAACTTCTGCACCGGCAAGATTCAAATCAGCAGGAATAACATCAACATTTTTAAACTGTGTCTTTACAACTGCATCATTAGCATTGATATCTTTAACAAGCACATCATAAGATGAATTTGTGATTTTTCTTTTGTTTATACCAAATCCACTTGTAGAGTTGCCCTGTGGGTCGATATCCGCAAGTAAAACTCTGTTTCCTTTTGCGCCAACTGCAGCAGCAAGGCTTACGGCAGTTGTAGTTTTACCCACACCGCCTTTTTGGTTAATTATTGAAACAACTTTTGCCAAAAATTCCACTCCAAAACAGTAAAAAAGCATATTTTAAATTGCCTTTTACCCAATTTTACATAAGTATATCACATTATTTTAGAAAATTAAAGTCAAAATCAAGAAATTTTATAAAAAAGAAAGATTTACATAAAAATTGTTTCACGTGAAACAAAATTATACTTAAACAGCAAAAGACCCCTCTTACGAGGAGCCTTTCGCTGTGGATGTGGGGTGTGAAAGAGAAGGATATGGAGTGGCTTTCGCCACGTTTATATAAAATCACTTGATATCGGGGGATACAAGTGGTTTTACCAAAGTTTAACGGCTGTTTACTACTTGCCTGTCCTCAATCTTTGGAATTCGAACAATATATTCTACGTACTCATCCGTTTCTGTTTTTACTGAATCTGCATCGATTCCAGCCCTTCGGATTGTATCAACCGCATTATTCAATGTATTTATAAATATTCGTATATCCTTAAATCCCTTGAGAATCTGTCTTTTTGGTGGTTCATTTTTTCTAAGCATCTGCTCTATCAGAGATTCACTTTCATTAACGGTCAGATGTCTGTCTATTATAATTGACAATGCTCTCGCTCTCTGAACTTCATCTGTTAAGGACAATAAAGCTCTTGCATGTCTTTCCGAAAGTCCTGCTCTGGAAATTTTATATCTCATTTCTTCACTAAGCTTTAAAAGTCTTAACTTATTTGAAAGTGTTGACTGAGCTTTTCCTAATTTCTTGCAAAGTTCTTCCTGACTCATTCTGTAATCACTCATCAGAAGAGCCATAGCCTCTGCTTCTTCAAAATAATCAAGATTCTGTCTCTGCAGATTTTCAATTACTGCAAATATAGCAGAATCTGCTTCCGAAATATTATTAACAATGCAAGGAACCTTATTGAGACCAATAAGCCTTGCTGCTCGAAGTCTACGCTCACCTGCAATCAATTCATATCTGCCATTTTCCTGCATCCTGACTAACAGAGGCTGGAGAATACCATTTGAACGAATACTCTGTGCAAGACCTTCTAATTCTTCATAATCAAATCTTCTTCGTGGCTGATTAGGATTTGGAAGAATTTCACCCTGCGGTATCATAATGATTTTATTTTCTGTTTTTGCTTTCTCATTGTTGAATTTTTTCATAATAAAAACCTCCGCAGTGCTTGTCCTTGTAGTAATCACTGGTTAAATCGGTGATTACATGAATAATCATAGCACCACAGAGGTCTGTTTGTAAAGAAAATCCGTTCGTCCGAAATCGACGCATTATCAAGGGTTTTCGTCATTATTTTAATGGTTTTTTAGCAATCTGTGCAGATGGTCGTGGGTATTTTGTCGGAGTTTGCGAATTCTTTTTAAGTCTCACAATTCGGCGTGGCATATTTTCGACTAAATCGAACAAAATATCTTCCTCTATTTTACCGCCAAGAATTGATATTGCCTTTTTTGCTTCATTAAGTTCTTCACTACTATCAGCAGATTTCATTGATACAAAGCTTCCACCAATTTTAACAAAAGGTAAGCAATATTCAGAAAGTACCGGGAGAGCGGCAACGGCACGAGCAGTTGCAAAATCATATTTTTCTCGATATTTTGAAAGCTGTGCAGCTTCTTCTGCTCTCATATGAACAATTTCACCCTGAACACCACATTCATTCAATACGCCTTCAATAAATCCTAATCTTTTCTTTGTACTGTCAAGGAAGGTCATATTTATATCAGGTCTTGCAAGTTTAAGAACTAAACCTGGAAAACCTGCACCTGTACCGACGTCAATAATCTTTGCACCTTCAGGAATATCAACATATTTGAGAATTGAAAGACAATCAGCAAAATGCTTCACAGTAACGTCATCAGGCTCTTTAATTGCAGTAAGATTAAAGCTTTTATTTGTTTCAATAAGTATCTCTGCAAAAGTGTCAAGACGAGAAAATGCTTCGTCATCAAGATTAATCTCAAACTTTTCTATTGTTTTATAAAGTAATTCTTTATTTAACATAATAAAAACCTCAACGGGCTGCCGAGGTCGTCAGCCCCTACAAATTATTTCTTTTCGTATTTGCTTAAATGAATAAGCAAAACTGATATGTCAGATGGTGAAACGCCACTTATACGAGAAGCCTGTCCAACGCTTTCAGGCTTAACCTTTTTAAGCTTTTCTCTTGCTTCAAGTCGAAGTGAATAAACATCGTCATAATCAATGTCCGCAGGAATTTTCTTAACCTCAAGTCTTCTCATTTCGTCAACCTTTGCTTGTTGACGCTTGATATAACCCTCATATTTAAGATCAATTTCAACTTGTACAAAAACATCTGCCGGCAATTCCGGTCG
>JAZQWV010000057.1:0-11749 GCA_045632525.1 Candidatus Fimenecus sp. | reverse complement strand
CTTTGCACTTTGCACTTTGCATTTTGCACTTTACTCTTTGCACTTTGCATTAAACAAAAAAAGTCCGACATAAAGCCGAACTTTTCAGATATCAGATATTAACTTATTCTGTGAAGCCTGATTCTACAAGCTTAACAAGTTCATCCACTGCCTGCTCTTCGTCGGGACCGCCTGCAATGATGCGGATGTTTGTGCCGCCCATAATACCAAGTGACAAAACACCAAGAAGGCTCTTAGCGTTAACTCTTCTGTCTTCTTTTTCAACCCAGATTGATGATTTGAATTCATTTGCTTTCTGAATAAAGAAAGTTGCTGGACGAGCGTGAAGACCTACCTGATTTTTAACTTCAACATCTTTAGTATACATAATTCATTCTCCCAAAATGATAAATTTACAAAACAACAGATAATTACACCTTTGTTACTACTATATTATAACACAAAACTTTGCCTCGTCAACGAAAAAACAACCACTTTTATTTCATTTAGACAATTTTAGAGAGAAAAACAAAAAACAACAAAACTACAACATTCATATTTGTACAAAATGACAATGCTTTATATTATTTTTTGTTTAATTTCAATATTTTATATTAAAAATATATGAATTAGCGTACTAATTTGTGACTTTATGGTGAACTGTTGGCCCCGATGTAGTCAAAACGCCGAATTTCATTCCCAAAGAATGATAATATTCAATGATTTTTGGCAAAGCTTCCATAGTTGTACCCTTTGTATCGTGCATCAATACAACTATATTATTAGCAGATTTTGGATAATCACTACAAAAGTTCAATTGTTTTTGCACAGTGTTAGCGCCGTCAGCATCACCATTTGAACAGTTCCAGTCAAAATAGGCATAACCCATTTCTGTAACTTTCGCGGTCATTCTTGTCATTATACCCTTTGAATATTTTTTGCTGATAGAATTGCTACCACCACCGGGGAAACGCATAATTTTCGTCTCTACCCCTGTCTGTTGCAAAACTAAGTCTGAAATCTTCTGCAAATCTTCTAAATAAGCAGCATCAGAAGAATAGATTTTTTGATAATTATGTGAATATGTATGAAGTCCAATTGCGTGGCCACGATTAACCATCTCTTTCATAAGATAGTTATATTTGCCACCATTTGTAACAAAAAACGTCGCCTTAACACCGTAACTGTCCAGAATGTTCAGTATCTGCGATGTATATTGCGACGGTCCATCATCAAATGTTAAATAAACAGTTTTCACACCGTTATTTGGATTTAATGGTTGTGCTGGAAGTTGAGGTGCAACGGGTTTTCTTGTTGTTGAAGTTTTTGCTACCAATTGTTTCTTAAGACTATCAATTTTTTTATTTAATTCATCAACTTTGCTTTGATACTCTTTACTCTGATTATTAAGTTTTTCTTCATAAGACTGTTTTTCGCTTTCTTTTTCGGCTCTATACGACTCATATTCAGATACCTTTGAGTCATACATTGAAGAATTTTCACTAAGTGCTCCGTTAAGTTCAGAAATCTCACCTTTGTTATTATTCCATTTTACTACGAAAAACACGGTTGTAGCAGTAGCAACAAGAAACAAAACTGATAAAACTATAATTGTTATTCTCATCCAAGTTGCTTTGCTAATACTTTTAAACTTCTCTTTCATGTTGCCACCACCTTTCAATTAATTACTATATTTATTGTATTACAAAAAAACACAATATTCAACATATTTTTTATTACATCTTTGTAATATTTTCATTTTTTAAAAATTCTTTGTCCTTTTCTGTTAGTTCTGCATTTTCAAGCATATCGGGACGATATTTTGCAGTCATTAAAAGTGACTGTTCTCGCTTCCATTTTTCAATATTGCCATGATGTCCTGAAATAAGCACGTCCGGTACTTTCATACCATTCCACTCATAAGGACGAGTATATTGTGGATGCTCTAAAAGTCCGTTATAATGACTTTCCATCTCTTTTGCCTCGTCATTTGGCAAAACGCCTTCTAACATTCTTGAGATTGAATCAGCAAGCACCATAGCAGGCAACTCACCACCTGTGAGCACATAATCCCCTATTGAAATCTGCTCATCAACAATTGTTTCGATTACTCTTTGGTCAACGCCTTCGTAATGCCCGCAAAGAATTGTGATTTCGTCATACTCTGACAGCTCTTTAACCCTTGATTGAGTGAGAGTTTTACCACAAGGTGACATATAAATAAGATGGTTTTTATTATCACTTTTCTCACAGATATCCTTATAGCAATCAACAATAGGTTGAATCTGCATAAGCATGCCCATCCCACCGCCATAAGGTGCGTCATCAACACGGCGGTGCTTATCCACAGTAAAGTCACGGATATTTATACAATTTATTTCAACTAAGCCCTTTTCTCTTGCACGACCTATTATGCTTTCAGAAAGCACAGCTTCGCACATTTCTGGGAAAAGAGTCATGATATTAATCTTCATCTTCAAAAAGTCCTTTTATAGGATTTATTAAAATTTCGCCTTTTTCCACATCAACATTCACAATTACTTGCTTTATTGCTGGAATAAGCACTTCGTCACCCTTTGGTGTTTTAATATGCCATACATCATTAGCGCCTGTTTCACTCACATCAACGATTGTTCCCAACACTTTGCCGTTGTTATCGTCAATTACAGTGCAATCAAAAAGTTCTTGCACAAACCAAGTGCCTTTTGGAAGATGTGCATCATTACGTTTCATAAAGAGCACAGTATTTTTAAGTGATTGCGCTTTTTCAACGGTATCAATATCTTCAAGCATTAAGATAACCATACTGCCGTGTGGTCTAGCAGAGATTACCTTAATATCTTTTTCGCCATTTTTATCAAAATATAAAGTTTTAAATTTCTTAACAAATTCAGGTTTATCACACCATGGATTAAAGCGCATTTCACCTTTAATACCGTGGGTTGATACAATTTGTCCTAATTCAAGATAGTTTTTAATCATAATTAATTACCTGCAAGACACAAAAAGGCAGACATAAAATGCCTGCCTTATTTGTAATCAATATTAGTCGATATCGACCTGGACTTTTTCGCCTGTGCGAGTTGCACCTGCTTTAACTACAGTTCTGATAGCCTTTGCAATTCTGCCCTGTTTACCGATAACTCTGCCCATGTCATCTTCAGCAACATGAAGATGATAAACAACAACGCCACGGTCGTCAACTTCGTCAACTGTAACAGAAACTGCATCAGGATTTTCAACAAGTCCTTTTACGATTGTAATAAGAAGTTCCTGCATTTTTTCAAAGACCTTTCTTATTTAATAGCGCCGCTCTTTTTAAGGATTACCTTAACTGTGTCAGTTGGCTGAGCGCCATTTTTAATCCACTTTTCTGCCTTTTCGTTATCAATCTTGATTTCAGCAGGATTTGTCATTGGGTTGTAAGTACCGATTTCTTCAATGAATCTGCCGTCTCTTGGATAACGAGAATCTGCAACTACTACTCTGTAGAAAGGAGCTCTCTTTGCACCCATTCTGCGAAGTCTGATTTTTACTGCCATTTTTGTTTCCTCCAAAATATATAAAAATTTTTATATTAAACACTGTTGTGTTTGTTTACTTACATTGGGAAGCCACCCATACCGTTCATTCCGCCACCAAAGCCACTAAACTGTTTCATTTTACGCTTAAAGCCTTTTGAGTTGAACTGCTTGAACATTTTCTGCATTTGACGATATTGGTTAAGAAGTCTGTTAACATCTTCGACCTGCATACCGCAACCTGCTGCAATTCTTCGTTTTCTTGACGGATTGATTATATCAGGATTTCTGCGTTCTTTGATAGTCATTGACTGAATAATTGCTCTCATTCTGTCTAACTGTCTATCGTCAACATCAACATCCTTGACTTTTTTATTCACACCTGGAAGCATTGACAGAATGTCTTTCATACTGCCCATTTTTTGAACCTGTTCCATTTGGTCAAGCAAGTCTTCAAGGTCAAACTTATTCTTTCGAAGCTTTTCTTCAAGTTGTCTTGCTTTTTTCTCGTCAAGTGCTGTTTCTGCTTTTTCAATAAGAGAAAGCACGTCACCCATTCCAAGAATACGAGAAGCCATTCTGTCAGGATGGAAGAAATCGAGCTCGTCGAGTTTTTCACCCATACCGACAAATTTGATTGGTTTGCCTGTAACTGCTCTTGCTGAAAGCGCAGCACCACCACGGGTGTCACCATCCATCTTTGTAAGAACAAGACCGTCAATACCAAGTTCGTCATTGAATGTGCTTGCAACTGTAACTGCGTCTTGACCGAGCATTGAGTCGATTACAAGAAGAATTTCGTGTGGACGGATTTCGCTCTTGATGTTTTTGAGTTCGTCCATAAGTTCTGTATCAATATGCAAACGACCTGCTGTATCGATAAACACATAGTCATAGCCTTTATCTTTTGCAAGTTTGATTGCTTCTTTTGCAATTGTTACAGGATTTGTTTGCCCCATTTCAAAAACTGGAACACCAACCTGCTCACCAACAACCTGCAACTGTTTAATAGCAGCCGGACGATAAATATCGCAGGCTACAAGCAAAGGTCTGTGATTTTCATTTTTAAGTTTTAATGCAATTTTTGCACAATGTGTTGTTTTACCTGAACCTTGAAGACCACACATCATAACAATTGTTGGTGGATGTGAAGCATAGGCAAGTCTTGTTTGAGTTCCACCCATCAAATCGGTTAATTCTTCATTAACGATTTTGATAACCATCTGAGCAGGTGTCAAACTTTCCATAACCTGAGCGCCGATTGCTCTTTCTGTTACCTTAGCAGTGAAATCTTTGGCAACTTTATAGTTAACGTCAGCTTCTAAAAGAGCAAGTCGCACTTCACGCATCGCTTCTTTAACATCGCTCTCGGCAAGACTACCTTTACTTTTCAAACGCCCAAAAGCTGCTTCAAGTCTATCTGATAAACCTTCGAATGCCATGATTAACCCCCTATTCTGTTAAGGAAAGTGCAATTGACTTTATCTTAACTGTTATATCGTTAATCTCACGGGAAAGACCATGTGAAAGGTTATATTCGTTGATTTCGTCTGCACAATGAATAATACCTTCAAGTCCGTTTTGCATTTCTGCAAGTTTTTTTGAAAACTTCAATTTGCTCTCCATATCAAAAAGCAAATTTTCTGCTCTTTTTATAGCATCACGGACACCCTGTCTTGTAATCCCTTCATTTTCGGCAATTTCTGAAAGAGAAAGGTCATCGTTGTAATAATGATTAAGATAATCACGCTGTTTTGCAGTTAATGCTTCGCCATATAAATCAAGCAACATTGTGATTTCAACATTATTTGCCACAACAAAACCTCCAATCAAAAACATCCTGTAAAGGAATTACACTTTACAGGATGCAATTATACTAGATTAAGTTTTGTTTGTCAAGCAATTTTTTAATTTTTGCCTGCGTTTACGATGTCCTCCCAATCAACAACGCTGTCTTTATTTTTATCACTACCTATTGAGACACCTGAACCAGAAGTCTTTGTAGTAGTTTCAGTTTGTTGTGTAGATGATGATGGTTCTTCTTCAGTTGGCTTTGTTGAAGATTCATTCTTATCTCCTGTTGAAGATGATGGTTCTGTGGTAGTTGTAGTAGTTGTAGTGGTTGTTGTAGTTGTAGTTTTGTCGTTCTTGTTATTCTTCTTAGTTGTTGTTTCTGTGAAAAGGTTTTCAATGTCATCATAGAAACCTTCTGCATCAGTTGTAAGAGGAATCATATCGCCATCAACATTAGTAACATATTCGTTACCATCTTTATCTTCATAAACATCAACTAAAGTTGTACCAACTTGAACGGTGTCGCTCACCTTATATTCTTCTTTTTTGCAAGATGCAAATAAAACTGTAACTGCGAGCACCAAAAGTGCTACTGCAATAATTCTTTTACTCATTATGTAAAACTCCTTTCGGTATTTGAAATCATTTTAACACACAAAAATACTTTTTGCAATACTATTTAAGTTCTGCTATTGTAACGCCCTCTTCGCCTTCGCCAAAAGTTCCCACTCTGAATGTTCTAATATTAGGGTGTTTGCGAAGATAAGTATGAATTCCTTTACGAAGTGCACCCGTTCCTTTACCGTGAATGATGGTAATCTCGTTAAGACCCGTACGAAGCACGCCATCAATAAATTTATCAAGGTCGAGCATTGCTTCTTCTACTGTTGTACCACGCAAATCAATGCTTGAACTTGCAGAGAGTGTTGCATTTGCGCCTGTATGAACTTTGCGTGTGCCATACTGTTGTTTTTTAGGTTGTTTTTTGCTACCAATCAAACGCAAATCAGAAATATTTGCTTTCATCTTTAACATTCCCGATTGAACTTGCACGGTATTTTTCTTTTCGTCAATGGATACAACTTCTGCTTCACCACCAAGGGATTTAACAAAAACTCTGTCACCGATTTTAAGGGGTCGTGGAAGTGTATAGTCACCGTCATCGTCTTGAAGTCCATTTGTGATTTCGTCCATTTTGTCAAGTTGACGACCCATTGCTTGTTTTGCTTTTCTTGCAATTTCTTGCAGGTTCTTTTCTTTTGCTTGTTCTTTTTTCAGTTGTTCAATTTCAAGAAGCAAAGAGTTACCCGCGCGACGAGCGTTTTCAACAATCCTTTCTGCTTCTTTCTTTGCTCTTTCTATTTCTTTCTCACTTTGCTCTTTGGCTTTTTCTAATGCTTTTTCTGCATTCTCTTTTTGTCGAAGAATATTGAGCTTTTCTTCTTTTAATTTTTCTTTATCGTCTTCTAATGCTTTTCTTGCAGTTTCAAGAGTATCGACTGCATCTTCAAAGCGTGTATCTTCTTCTGATATGAGTGCTCTTGCAAAATCTGTTATATCTTCACTTATTCCAAGGCGACCTGCGATTGCCAAAGCATTTGAACGGCCCGGCATACCGATAAGCAAACGATAGGTTGGCTTTAAAGATGCTACATCAAATTCACAACATCCGTTTTCTACACGATTTGTTTTAAGGGCATATTCTTTCAACTCTGAATAGTGAGTTGTTGATGCGATTTTTGCACCCTGACGACGAAGATTTTCAAGAATTGCAACTGCTAAGGCTGCACCTTCAACAGGGTCTGTGCCTGCACCTAATTCGTCAATGAGTACAAGGCTTTTATCATCGGCAGTTTTCAGTATATCAACAATTGTTGTCATGTGAGCAGAGAATGTTGAAAGTGATTGCTCAATGCTTTGCTCATCGCCAATATCTGCTAACACATTTTTGAAAACTGATATTCTGCTGTTATCAGTCACAGGAAGCATGAGTCCACACTCTGCCATAAGTGTTAAAAGACCGATTGTTTTAATAGAAACGGTTTTACCACCTGTATTTGCACCTGTTATTACAAGAGAGTCAAAGTCTATTCCAAGAGAAATATCAACGGGTACAACTTTTTTAGGGTCGATAAGTGGGTGTCTTGCTTTTTTAAGAAGAATTTCACCATCGTTATTCGCGATTGGACGGCTCGCTTTCATTTTATAAGCAAGGTGCGCCTTTGCAAAGTGCAAGTCAAGCATTGTTGCAGAGTCAAAGCTGATTTTTATTGTATCTTCAAACTCCCCTGCCATTTGTGAAAGTTCTGCTAAAATTCTCTCAATTTCGTCTTTTTCTCGGCTTTCGAGGACTTTGATTTCATTATTGGCTTCAACAACTGCAGCAGGCTCAATAAATACAGTTGCGCCACTACCAGATGTGTCGTGAACCATACCTGCAACTTCACTTCGGTTTTCTGCTTTAACTGGCACAACAAAGCGTCCGTTTCTTTGGGTGATTATTCCGTCACGAAGAATTTTTGAATAGTGTGAAGAATGAATCATACTATCTAATTGTTCACGGATTTTATTTTCAAAATGACGCTTTTTGCGACGGATTTCTTTAAGTTCAGGTGAAGCATTATCACTGATTTCTGTTTCGCTTATAATTGCATTTGTGATTTTTTCTTCAAGATATTTATTTGGATAAAGAGAATTGAACAAATCGTCAAGGCTCGTTTCCATTCCTGCACATTTTTCGTGCCAGATTGTAATGCCACGAATGATTTTAAGAGTTGTTGCGATTTTTAAAAGTTCACCCGCTGACAAAGAGCCGCCTGCACTTGCTCGGCTCAACGCATTGTTCACATTTTGCAAACCACCAAACGATGGCGCACCGAATTTGGCAATGAGAATATAAGCCGCTTCGGTTTTATCGAGCAACTCGGTTACCTCAAAATAATCAGTTAATGGCTTAATACCCAATGCCATTTCTTTTGCATCAGCAGATGATGCAGTATCACTTAACATTTTGAGAATTTTATCAAGTTCAAGTGAAGTAAAATACTTGTTCATTTTGTTATATCCTTATAAAAATCTAATGTTTTGAATTTTCGTTGTAATTGTGCTAATAAATATTTTTCTGTTATATATGATAAATCGGGAAGTGCATAGTCTTCCATTTTAAATGAATAGATTTTATCAAACTCTGAAAAAGCAATATGACGAAGTGCTTTCACAAGTCCTATATCCAGTTGATACATCGCATTAGATGATATGCAGTTATCACAGTAAAGAAGTCCGTCTTCAACGCTAAAATACATTGTGTCAGTTTCATATTCACCACAACGCTCACAGGCGATAAGGTTTGGCATATAACCCGCTATGCACATCATTCGAAGTTCTGTGATGGCTTTGATTTGTTCAGGGGGCATTGTACCCTTTGACAAAAAATGAAGAGAATTTAGCATCAGTCTTAAATATTCTTCTGCTATTTCTTCTTC
Organism: Candidatus Fimenecus sp.; assembly: GCA_045632525.1. Taxonomy (GTDB): domain Bacteria; phylum Bacillota; class Clostridia; order Oscillospirales; family Acutalibacteraceae; genus Fimenecus. The sequence continues at coordinate 2,973 of JAZQWV010000057.1, read as the reverse complement.
CTGAACAAGTGTCATTATGAGTTCTGAAAAATATTGCGCCAACGATATTCTTTCAAGGTCTTCACGAAGACCAAAAAAGGTTTCGATTGGCTCGGCTTCGTCAATTATGTAACTGTCTTTGGTTTTATACAAAGACAATTTAGAATAGCAGAACATTCCTGTTGAACTGCATTTTCTGTTTTTATATGATTTCGCACCACGGACAAATGCTCGTACAAGCCCGTTATGGCGTGTGAGTACCGTAACGAGCTTGTCTTTTTCACCAATATTCTGTTCTTTGAGTATTACTCCGTCCGTATTCGTCCTCATCGTCGAAATCCTCATCGTATTGTGGTCTTTTGTTTTCGAGAGATTTTTTATACATTAAATAATCTTCGACTTTACCACTTTTTGTAAATTTACTCCATATTGCCATATTGTCCATTACAAATCACCTACCATTAGTAATTTGTGTAATGCAATATGAAATATGATTGGTAAAAATAAAATTTATTGGTAAATTAATCTAATCCGAAATTGTGAATAAGTCCTTCGCGGTTGCGCCAGCCTTCTTTAACTTTTACCCAGCATTGAAGATTAATTTTGCAACCGAAAAAGTTTTCCATATCTTGTCGGGCATAGGTAGAAATCTTTTTAAGCATTGCGCCACCCTTGCCGATGATGATACCCTTGTGGCTATCTCTTTCACAGAAAATTGTTGCTTCAACATCCATTATTCCGTCACTGCGTTCACGCATTTTTTCAATGCTCACGGCAGTACCATGTGGAATTTCTTTATCTAAAAGTCGAAGCATTTTTTCACGAATAATTTCACCTGCCAAAACTCTTTCAGGTTGGTCTGTGAGAGTATCTTCTGGGAAGAAATGCTCTGATTCAAATGCTAATTTTTTGAGTTCTTCTAAAAGTTCTTTTATTCCGCTACCATTTTGTGCAGAAACAGGAACAATTGCATCAAAATCATAATATTCTGTCATTTCTGCTATTCTTGAAATGAGATTTTCTTTTTCTTTAACTGTATCAATTTTATTGATTGCAAGAATTGCAGGGTTTTTGCCTTTTTTGATTTTCTCAACAAGTTCAAGCTCAGCAGGATTCAATTCACCATCAGGCTCAACTACTAAAAGGCAAGCGTCAACACCTTCAATGCTATCACTGACTGCTTTAACCATTTTTTCACCGAGTTTTGTTTTTGGTTTATGAAAACCCGGTGTATCTGTAAACACCAACTGAACATTATCGTCAGTTGTAAGCACACCCATAATCCTTGTTCTTGTTGTCTGTGGTTTTGAAGAAACTATTGCGATTTTTGTTCCTAAAAGTTTATTGAGAATTGAAGATTTGCCAACATTTGCTTTACCTACAATTGCAATAAACGCTGTTTTTGGTGTATTCATTATTTCTTTTTCCTTCCAAATCCGAAAAATATAAAAATTGTAAAAATTACTACTGAAACTGCAAAGAGCACTATGCTCAATGGGTTGTCCATAAAATATGCAAATAAAAGTTCAAACGCTTTTGGTTGATACATAATTGCTATACCACAAAGCACTGAGAAAATTGCAAAAACAAGCACCGCACCTGCTGCACAGTCTTTTGCGATTTTGCCAAATTCTGTATGTTCTTTGCCATATAAATCCACTGCTTTTTCAACTGCAGTATTTATAAGTTCGCCACCGATTACAAGTCCGTTTGCAAGAAAGATTATTGCAAGTTCTGTTCTTGTGATTTCAAAGAAATCAAAGAAAAACAAGAAGAAATACATATAAATCATACAAACAGTATGTATTCTTAAATTTCGCTCTTTTTTTAGTGCTATGAATATGCCATTAAAGGCATATCCAAAACCTTTAACTAATGCTTTCATATTATTCTTCATCAAAGTAGTAACTTCCATTTCTTTTAAGTCCTACACGAGTCAATACTGCTTCTTCTTTTTCACGCATTTTTACTGCTTCGAGTCCACCATTTTCGTGGTCATAGCCTAAAAGATGAAGAAGTGAATGAACTGTTAAAAATCCGATTTCTCTTTGTAAAGTATGACCATATTTTTCAGCTTGTGCATAAGCGTGCTCGATTGAAATGATAATGTCGCCAAGCACCTTTGCACCTGTGTCAAGATTTACATCATACTCACCATTCTCACCCATTGGGAATGAGAGCACATCTGTGCTTTTATCCATATTTCTATATTGTTTATTAAGCTCGTGAATTTTTTCGTCATCAACAAATGTTACGCTGATTTCTGCTGAATCACCAAATCCTTCAGTTGCTAAAACTGCCTTACAGCAACGACGCACAAGCATTCTGACACCTGTTGGTATTTTCATTACATTCTGTTGATTGTCAATGATTACTCTTAATTTTTCATTCATTTCTTTTGCCTCATTTCTTGCTTTTCGTATGCCTTTATAATATCTTGCACAAGACGATGTCTGACAACGTCTTTTTCTGTAAACTGATTTATTGCAATGTCATCAATACCCTTAAGTATTTTCATTGCTTCAACAAGTCCTGACTTTTTGCCATCTGGCAAGTCAATCTGTGTTATATCACCTGTTACAACAATTTTTGAATTAAAGCCTAAACGGGTTAAGAACATTTTCATTTGTTCTCGTGTTGTATTCTGCGCTTCGTCGAGAATAATGAAGCTGTCATCAAGAGTTCTACCACGCATATATGCAAGTGGTGCTACCTCGATGCTGCCTCTCTCTTGATAACGCTGAAAGCTTTCAGCGCCAAGCATATCAAACAAAGCGTCATAGAGAGGTCTTAAATATGGGTCAACCTTTTGTTGCAAGTCACCTGGCAAGAACCCTAACTTCTCACCTGCTTCAACTGCAGGACGAGTAAGAATAATTCTGTTGACTTCTTTTGCGCGGAATGCATTAACTGCCATTGCAACTGCAAGATATGTTTTACCTGTACCTGCAGGACCAGCACCCAAAGTGATTGTATTATTTTTAATGCTTTCAA
>JAZQWV010000056.1:0-9547 GCA_045632525.1 Candidatus Fimenecus sp. | reverse complement strand
AAGGTTTATGAAAACTCAATTGCCCATAATAACGAATCAATCGAAAGACTCGAAAAAGACAAGTTGACTGCTAACGAAGATGAAACAGATATCGATACACAAATCGAGTCTGCAAACCAGCAGAAAGCAAATGCTCAAAAGGGTCTTGACGATGCAAATGCAAAATTGCAAGCACAAATTAGTGAAATCGAAAAGCTTCAAAGTGAAAATGACGAGTTTGCATCAGTTGCAGCAGACCTAGCAAAAGAAATGTCGCTTCTCACAGTGAGCCTTGCAGATAATCGTGTTATAAGTGAAACTGCAAACTCACAGATTGAAGAAATCAAAACAAGAATTTTTGCTATTGATGAGCTTTTAGGTAATAGAAAAGAAACTGTTTTGGCTCTTGAAGAAAAGAAAAATCAAGCAGAAAAAGCACTTGCAGAATGCAACGAAAAAATCAACGAATATAAAAACGCTGTTGACGGATATCGCATTAAGGTTCAGACAAGAACTGAAAAGAGCGAAAAGGTTAAGTCTGAAATCGCAACACTCGATAATGAAATTGGTCGCAAAAATGAAAGAATTCGAGTGCTTGATGACCTTGAAAAGAATATGGAGGGTTATCAGGGCTCAGTAAGAAGTGTTATGAAAGAGTCAAAACGTGGAGCACTTCGTGGTGTGCATGGTCCTCTTTCACAACTTATTACAGTTAAAGATAAATACTCAGTTGCAGTTGAAACTGCATTGGGAGTTGCAATTCAGAATATCGTTGTTGACAACGAAAATGATGCAAAGAGAGCAATTGCTTTTCTTAAAGAAACTCGTGGTGGACGTGCTACATTCCTTCCACTTTCTGCAATTAAGGCAAGAAGTCTTGAAGAAAAGGATTTAGACGATTGCTACGGATTTGTGAATATCGCGTCTAACCTTGTTTCAGCAGACAAAAAATATGCAGACATTATTGAAAACCTTCTCGGCAAAACAGTTGTTTGTGAAGATATGGATTCTGCTATTGCAATAGCAAAGAAATATAAGAATAGATTCAAGCTTGTTACATTAGACGGACAAGTTATCAATGCCGGCGGTTCAATGACCGGTGGTAGTAAAGCTCAAGGTGTGGGAATGCTTTCTCGTAGTAACGAAATCGAGAAGCTTTTAGCATCAGTTAAAGACCTTGAAGAAAAGAGAAACAACCTCTCAATTCAAGAAAAAATGCTTAGTGAAGACTTGGCTTCTGCGGTTGCAGACCTTGAAGGCATTGAGGGTGACATTCTCTCTGCTAATGAAGAAAAAATCCGTCTTGAGGGTGAATACAAACTTGCAGAAAGTGAATATGAAACATCTTCAACTGGTGTGAAAGAACTTCTTGATGAAGAAAAAATTCTCAACGAAAGAATTGATAAAATCAATAGCGACAGTGTTGTTGCTCGTCAAAAAGTTGAAGAATTAAACGAAGAAATCGCACAGAAAGAAAAGAGCCTTGAAGCAGTCAGCGGTGACAGAGAAAGTCTCGGTCATGTCCGTGAAGAATTGTCACAGAAAGCAGAACAAATCAGACTGGAAATTCTCGGTTTCCAAAAAGACATTGAATCTGCTGATGATAACATTCGCCGTCTTGATATTCTCAAAGGCTCAAAAACAACAAGACTTGAAGAGCTGGATAAAGAAATTGAAGCATTTAAGAATAAAAACATCTGGCTCACAAAAGATATTGAAAGTCTTCGTGCATCTGCCGATGAACTTCGCAAACAATGTGGCGATGCAAAGACAAATGTTGACGATTTGATTGAAGAGAGAACAACTCTCGAAAAAGAAAATACAGATTTGCGAAATCTTGAAAAAGAAAAGAGTGCTGAAAGAGAAAGAGTCAGCGGTGAGCTTGCTCGTCTTGAAGAAAGAAAAGCAGCAATGCTCAACGAGTTTGAAGAATATAACTCAAAGCTCTATGACGAATATCAACTTACTCGTCGTGAAGCGATGGCACTTCAAATCGTTATTGAAAATATTGGCGAAGCAAGAACTCGTCTTTCTGCATTAAAAAATGAAATTCGTGGACTTGGCTCAGTTAATGTTTCTGCTATTGACGAATACAAAGAAGTATCAGAAAGATATGAATTTATGTCAGAGCAGATTGGTGATGTTGAAAAATCAAAAGCAGAGCTTATCCGTCTTATTGATGATTTGACAACAAAAATGAGCGTTCAGTTCCGTGAACAGTTCCAAAAAATCAATGTAGCTTTCGGTGAAACCTTTGCCGAACTCTTTGGTGGTGGTAAAGCCGAATTGGTTCTTGAAGACGAAATGAATGTTCTTGAATGTGACATTGAAATCAAAGTTCAACCACCTGGCAAAAATGTCCAGAATATCAACTTGCTTTCAGGTGGTGAAAAGGGACTTTCAGCAATTGCACTTCTCTTTGCAATTCTTAAAGTTACACCTGCACCATTCGTAATCTTCGACGAAGTTGAAGCAGCCCTTGACGATGTTAACGTTGTTCGTTACGCTCAATATGTAAGACGAATGACAAAGAATACACAGTTCATTCTCATCACTCACCGTCGTGGCACAATGGAAGAAGCAGACATGCTCTATGGTGTTACAATGCAAGAAGAAGGCGTGTCTAAGATTTTAGAGTTGAAGACCGCAGAAATGGCTCGCAAATTAGGTCTCGCTTAATTTCACTCATCTTGCACTTTTTTGCAATGGTAACTCGTGTATCTTCATACACTTCGCCATCACAAAAAAGCACAATATAAGCAAAATTTAAGCTACGATAAAATCGCAAGGGTGGTTTGAGAACCACTCATAAAAGGAATAAAGGGAAATTATTATGGGAATTTTCAAAAAGATTAATTTTGGTCTTACAAAGACAAGAAATAAAATGGCAGGGGCTATTGACGATATGCTCGATAGCTTCGATGAAGTAACCGACGACCTTTATACCGAACTTGAAGAAATTCTTGTTATGGGTGATGTTGGTGTTACAACTGCCGTTGAGATTACAGAAAAACTTCGTGAAGAAGTGGCAAAAGGCAAAATAAAAGGCGCTGAAGCAATTCGTCAGCAGATTAAAACAATTGTTGCAGAAATGCTTTATGGTGGCGAAGATATGGGGCTTATCACAGTTCCTGCAGTTATCCTTGTAATCGGTGTTAACGGTGTTGGCAAGACAACCACAATCGGCAAAATGGCGGCTATGTATAAAGCACAGGGCAAGAGCGTAATTCTTGGTGCTGCTGATACATTCCGTGCGGCTGCTATTGACCAGTTGCAAATCTGGGCAGACCGCTCAGGTGTTGATATTGTTAAGCACAAAGAGGGCGCAGACCCTGCTGCAGTTGTTTTTGATACAATCAGTGCAGCAAAGGCAAGAGACAGTGAAATTATTATTATCGACACTGCTGGTCGTCTTCACAACAAGAAAAATCTTATGGATGAGCTTAATAAGATTTATCGTGTTATTGACCGTGAACTTCCTTACTCTGACCGTGAAGTTTTGTTGGTGCTTGATGCAACAACAGGGCAGAATGCAGTTAATCAGGCTCGTGAATTCAAGAGCGTTGCAGATATTACAGGTATCGTGCTCACAAAACTTGATGGTACTGCTCGCGGTGGCGTTGTTCTTGCTATCAAGAACGAGCTTGGAATTCCAGTTAAGTTCATCGGTGTTGGTGAACAGATTGACGACTTGCAACCATTCAAACCTGAAGCATTTGCAGACGGTTTGTTTGACAAGATAGATTATAAAGAAGAGGAGGATATTCAACTTGAAATTAACGAAGAGAGTGTCGAAGAATGCGAAGACCTTGATGAAGATATTTTACAAGAAGAAGAACTCCCCAATGAAGACGGTGGAGAGCCTGAAGAAATTGCCGAAACAACTGACGGCGGATTTGAACAGGAAGAAGAGATAACCGAAGAAAAAACAGAGAAGAAAGAAAAGAGGGGTTTCTTTGGACTTTTTAATCGCCACTCATAATATGAAAAAACAAGCAGAGTTGCAGAGAATTCTCGCACCTCTTGGCATAAACGTTTTAACTGCCGATATGGCAGGCATTGAACTTTCAGATGTAGATGAAACAGGCACTACATTTGAAGAAAACGCGTTCTTAAAAGCCGATAGCGGTTGTAAAGAAAGCGGAATGGTCTGTGTTGCAGACGATTCAGGACTTATGGTTGACTTTCTTGACGGAGCACCCGGTGTTTATTCAGCTCGTTTCGGCGGTGAACACGGAAATGACGCTAAAAACAATGAAAAACTTTTAGGACTTATGAAAGAAGTTCCAGACAGTGAGCGCACAGCACGATTTGTAAGTTGTGTTTGTTGTTGTTTCCCTGATGGAAGAAGCTTCACAGTCCGTGGCACTTGTGAGGGCGTAATCGCTCACGAAGTGCAAGGCAACGGTGGTTTTGGTTATGACCCTGTATTCCTTGTAGGTGATAAAACATTCGGTGAACTTTCAGCGGAAGAAAAAGACAAAGTAAGTCACCGTGGCAACGCTTTAAGAAAATTTGTAGAAGAACTTCCAAAATATTTAGGAGAATAATATGTATCAACATTCTATTGAGGCAGAAATTCTTTTTGAAAATGGTGAAAAAGAAAAAGCTATTCAAATGCTTGAAACTTTTATCAGTGGCAATCCAACTGATTCTGATGAGTTAGTGCAGACCCATGAACAAATATTAAGATTCAAACAAGAAATGAATATTGATACAACACAGCATATTATATTTTTATCTCAATGTGATGCTGAAGAGTTGTTTGGTGATTCGCTTTTATCCATAGGTATGTATTACAAAAAGCAAGGAGATATGGAAAAAGCGATAGAGTATTTTTCACTTTTTAAAGATAGTGTAGTTGACCCGATACAGATGGCTGAAATAAGTGGATATGGTAGAGAATGGGCAGAAGTAAGTGGAGATATACCTGAAAAAACAGAAGTTGATGACATAAGTTTATATAACAAGTGTGAATTTGGCGAAAGAATGGACGAACTCTCAGAGCGTGAGAAAACATTCATTTTATGCGAGACTTTCGTTGAATCTATAAATTCAGGTGGATTTGAAGAGTATTTTTCTTCTGCATTTTCGAGATGTTGTATCGAAACGGTAGATATGCTTGATTCGATGGGCTCAAAAGATTATACAAAAGCATTGAAAAAAGCAATTAAGTTATTTCCAAAAGATTTTGATTTTTCTAACGAAGAAAAAACAGAAGACTATATTGATGAACATGAAAAAATTCAAGAAAAATTTGAAAAAATAGAAGAAAAAATATATGAAAGCAATGAAGATATTGAATCTTTGTTGCAAACCTTAAAGGAGAAAACAAATGACAAGTAAAGAAAGAGCATATTGGAGAAGTCAGGCTAACGGACTTCAACCATTATTTCAGGTTGGCAAGGGTGGAATTTCAGATGCTTTAATCAAGCAGACTGATGATGCACTCAAAGCACGTGAACTTATCAAACTCAAAGTGCTTTTAGAAACAAGTCCAGAGCCACCAAAAGTTATTGCACAAAAACTTGCTGAGGCTACTAACAGTGATTGTGTTGGTGTTATCGGTGGTAGTATGATTTTCTATCGTTATAACCCAGAATTACACAAAGACGAAAAGAAAAAAGGAAGAAAATAATAATGAAAATTGGTATTTTCGGCGGAACATTCAATCCACCTCATAAAGGTCATGCTAGAATGGTTGAAAAAATGACAGAAGAGTTAGAACTTGATAAAGTTTTAATTATTCCAAATAAAATTCCAACCCATAAGCGTTGCGACGACCTTGCTGATAACAAAGACAGAATTGCAATGTGCAAAATGGCATTTAGAAATCCTAAATTTGAAATCAGCACAATGGAGATGGATAGAGAATCTGACAGTTACACAATTTATACTGTAAAAGATTTAAGAAAAAAATATCCAAATGATGATTTGTATTTGATTATCGGTTCGGATATGTTCTATATCTTCCATAAATGGTATAAACACAAAGAACTTTTAGAAGAATGCACAGTTTGTGTTGCTTCTCGTAATACTGACGATAACATTCAAGGTCTTCGTCAATATGCATTTGAAAATTTAGGGGTTTATATTGACGGTCTTGACGGGAAGAATATACATATCTCACCACTTGATGCTTATATTGTAAGCTCGGGTGAAATCCGTGAGAGAATTAGTGAGGGCAAGAGCCTTTACGGAATCGTTGAGCCTGAAATCATTGAATATATGGAGAGCCACAAGTTATATGGATACGGCAAGAAATAAAGAATTTTTAGAAATTCTTAAAACTCGTTTAAAACCTGAAAGGTTATATCACTCAATCTGCGTTGCTGAACAGGCAAAGCATTTAGCCGAGATTTTCGGTGGAGACCCAGAAAAGTCATACACAGCAGGTCTTGTTCACGATATAATGAGATATGAACCAGTTGACAAAATGCTCGAAATGATTGAGAATGACGGTCAAAGTCTTACTGATAGCGAAAAGCAAATCACAGTTACTCTTCACGCTATCGCAGGTGAAGTCTATTTAAGAAACGAACTGAAAGTAACTGATAAGGACATTCTTTCAGCAGTTCGTTGGCACACAACGGGCAAAGAAGATATGTCACTACTCGAAAAGATTATCTATGTTGCTGATTTAACATCAGAAGACAGAGAATATCCCGACATTCTCGAAGTGAGAGCAATGGCAGAAAAAAGTCTTGATAAGACTTGTCTTCGTGGACTTTCATTTACCATTGAAGACAATGCAAAAAAATGCAGACCAATCCATATTGATACGGTTAAAGCGTATAACTATCTTGCAGAAAGGATTAGCAAATAATGGATAGAACAGAACTTATGAAAAATATTGTTGCTACTCTTGACAACAAGAAAGCAACTGATATAAAATCACTTGAAATTACAGAACTTACATCTGTTGCAGATTATTTCGTAATCGCAACCGGTACATCTGGCACACACATCCGTGCCCTTGCAGACGAAGTTCAAGATACACTCACAAAACAGGGCGTTGAGCCGAAAAGCGTTGAAGGCAAGTCAACAGGTTGGATTCTTTTGGATTACGGCACAGTTGTTGTTCACGTTTTCACACCTGACCAAAGAGAACTCTATAGTCTTGAGCATCTCTGGGGCGATGCAAAAGAAGTTGACATCAGTTCAATAGTCACAGAATAAAACAGTAAAAAATATCTTTTAAAGAAGGTTATATATATGAATTACGATTTTAAAGCCACCGAACAAAAGTGGCAACAGAAATGGGAAGAAGCAAAGGTTTTTGAGGCTCAGGATAATTCCGATAAGCCAAAATTCTATGGTCTTGTTGAATTCCCTTATCCATCAGGTGCAGGTATGCACGTTGGTCACATCAAGGCATATTCAGGTCTTGAAGTAGTATCAAGAAAAAGAAGACTTGAAGGCTACAATGTGCTTTTCCCAATTGGTTTTGACGCTTATGGTCTTCCAACAGAAAACTATGCTATAAAGACCGGTATCCACCCAAGAAAAGTAACTGATATGAACATCGAAAAGTTCACAAGTCAGTTAAAGAGAGTTGGTTTCTCATTCGACTATTCAAGAGTGGTTGATACAACAGAAGAAAAATATTATAAATGGACACAGTGGATTTTCCTTAAAATGTTTGAAAACGGACTCGCATTCCGTGACAAAACTCTCGTTAACTATTGCCCATCTTGTAAAGTTGTTCTTTCAAACGAAGACTCACAGGGCGGCAAGTGCGATATTTGTCACAGTGATGTTGTTCAAAAATCAAAGGATGTTTGGTATTTAAGAATTACAGAGTATGCTGACAAGCTTCTTGAAGGTCTTAACGAAGTTGACTATCTTCCAAACATCAAGCTTCAGCAGGTTAACTGGATTGGTAAATCACGCGGTGCTTTCGTTAACTTCAACCTTAACGAAATCCCTGAAGAATTAAAGATTTACACAACTCGTCCTGACACTCTTTTCGGCGTAACATTTATGGTTATGGCTCCTGAGCACCCAATCATTGATAAATACGCTGATAAGATTTCTAATATGGATGAAATCGTAAACTATCGTTCAGAATGTGCAAAGAAGACAGAGTTTGAACGTACACAGCTTGTAAAAGATAAGACAGGTGTTAAAATCAGCGGTATTACTGCTAAAAACCCAGTAAATGGCAAGGATATTCCAATTTACATATCAGACTATGTTATGATGGGTTACGGTACAGGTGCTATTATGGCTGTGCCTGCACATGACGACCGTGACTATGACTTCGCAAAGAAGTTCGGCATTGATATTATCGAAGTTATCAAGGGTGGCAACATCGACGAAGCTGCTTATACAGGCGACGGCGAAATGGTTAACTCTGAATTCCTTAATGGAATGGATAACAAGAAAGATTCAATCGCAAAAATGATTGATTTCTTACAGGAAAAAGGTATCGGTGAAGGCGGCGTTCAGTATAAAATGAAAGACTGGGCATTCAACCGTCAGCGTTATTGGGGTGAACCAATTCCAATTGTTCATTGTGACAAGTGCGGTATGGTTGCTGTTCCTTATGAAGAACTTCCATTAAGACTTCCTGATGTTGAAAACTTTGCTCCTGGTACAGATGGCGAAAGCCCACTTGCAAAGATTGATTCTTATGTTAACTGCAAGTGTCCAAAATGTGGTGGCGACGCAAAGAGAGAAACTGATACAATGCCACAGTGGGCAGGTTCATCATGGTATTTCTTAAGATATATCGACCCGCATAACGATAATGCACTTGCCGATATGGATAAGCTTAATTATTGGATGCCTGTTGATTGGTATAACGGCGGTATGGAGCACGTTACACGCCACCTTATTTATTCACGCTTCTGGCATAAATTCCTTTACGATATCGGTGCAGTTCCTTGTGCAGAGCCATACGCTAAAAGAACGGCTCAAGGCCTTATCTTAGGTCCCGATGGAGTTAAAATGAGTAAATCACGCGGCAACGTAATCGACCCAAATGAAGTTGTTGATGCACTAGGTGCAGACGTTCTTCGCACATATGTGCTCTTTATGGGTGATTATGAACAGGCAGCACCTTGGTCAGAAAATTCTGTTAAGGGTTGTAAGCGATTTATCGATAGAATTTGGAACTTGCAAGAAATTTTAGTAGACGGCGATGAGTTCTCGCCAGAGCTTTCTTCATCATTCCATAAGACCATCAAAAAGGTATCAGAAGATATTGAAACATTAAAATACAATACCGCTATTGCGGCGCTTATGACATTACTTAATGCTATTTACACAAAGGGCGAGATTAACAAAGCAGAGCTTAAAACCCTTTTGCTTCTTGTTAACCCATTTGCACCTCACATCACAGAGGAGATGTGGTCGGTTTGCGGCTTTGGTAAGATGATAGCGCTTGATGGCGAGTGGCCAACATATGATGAGGCAAAATGCGTGGACGAAACTATCGAAATAGTTGTTCAAATTTGTGGCAAAATTAAGGCTAAACTTATGGTTGCAGCAAACGCGGATAATGATACTGTTATCGCCGCCGCAAAGGCAGAGCCAAAGGTTGCCTCAGAGCTTGAGGGCAAGC
>JAZQWV010000055.1:0-2563 GCA_045632525.1 Candidatus Fimenecus sp. | reverse complement strand
GTAATGAGTGCAAACCTTTATTCAAGTGGTATTATTACTCTTGGCACTCTTATTGCAGTTTTTCTTGCCACATCTGACGAAGCAATTATTCTTCTTGCCACTGCTCATAATGGTGGTTTTGAGATTTTTAAACTGCTTATTACAAAAATAATTATCGCCCTTATTTGTGGTTATGTTATTTATTTCATTGAGAAGAAGCATCATCACTCACACCATCACCACTCACACGACCTTTGCGAGCAAGACCATTGCGGTTGTGATGAGGAAAGTGGAGTGTTGCGCCCTGCTTTAATCCATACAGTTAAAGTTTTTGGATTTTTGCTTTTATTTACCGTTATAATTGACCTTTTTGTGGCTTTTATCGGTACAGACACATTCTCTCACCTTTTACTTTCAGAATCAGTTTTGCAACCATTTTTGGCTGCAATTATAGGGTTTATCCCCAACTGTGCATCATCAATTTTGCTCACACAACTATATATAAGTGGCACTCTCAGTTTTGGTTCACTTATTGCAGGGCTTTGCACAAATGCTGGCGCAGGCTTGCTTATTTTATTCCGTAATAAGAAAAAACTTAAAGAAAATCTTAAGATTTTAGGCATTCTCTATCTTTGCTCAGTTATTCCTGGAATCATTTTGCATTTATTTTTATAAAAAAGGTTTACTTTCGAGTTTTAATGTGCTAAAATGTTAATGTAAGAAATCCACGGAGGTTTTATACGTTATGAAAAAGACATTTAAAAATGAAAATACAGATTTTCTTGTAAAGTGCATTATGCAACTTAAAAATGAAGAAGAATGTTACAATTTCTTTGAAGACCTTTGCACATTAACTGAGTTTCATTCAATGGCTCAACGCTGTGTTGTTGCAAAAATGCTCACAGAAAAGAAAGTTTATAACGATATTGTTGCCGAAACAGGTGCATCAACTGCAACAATCAGCCGTGTAAACAGAAGCCTTCAATATGGCGCTGACGGTTACGATATTGTTTTTGGAAGACTACAAAAATGAGTTATGATATTTTTTCGTCGGTCTATGATATTTTGACTGACAATGTGGATTATCAACAAATCACAGACAGAATATGCTCTCTGTTATCTCAGAACGGGATAAACGGGGGGCTTTTGCTTGATTTAGGTTGTGGCACGGGCACACTCTCATTTATGCTTGAAGAAAAGGGTTATGAGATTATCGGCGTTGACCCAAGTGAAGATATGCTAGCTGTAGCCAATGAGAAAAAATATGAGCTTGACTCCCCCGCTATCTTTCTCTGTCAAAGTGGCGAAAACCTTGATTTATATGGCACAATCGACTGTGCCGTTTCAAGTCTTGACACAATTAACCACATTGATAGTCTTGAAAAAGTTCGAGAAACTTTCAAAAGAATTTCTCTTTTTATGAATATGGGTGGTGTTTTTGTTTTTGATATGAACACCCCATACAAACACAAGAAAATTCTTGGGGACAATGTTTTCTTCTATGATATGGATGAAGTTTATTGCATCTGGCACAATAGTTATAATGACAAAAATTTCAAAACTGACATTGAACTTGACTTTTTCATCAAAAATGAAGACGATGATAGCTATCAAAGATACAATGAAGCATTTTCAGAGTATTCCTATGACATCTGCACTATTATTGAAATGCTCAATGATTGCGGATTTGAGCTTTTGGGATGCTATGATGAATACACGGACAACGAAGTGACTTATGACTCACAAAGAGTTACTTTTGTAGCAAAAAAGACTAAAACAATTTTTAAGGATGAATTAAAATGAACAAACTTGTTAGAATGATTTCAGAAGACGGCACTCTCTATATTTTAGCTGTTGACTCAACTGAAATGGTTCAAGAAATGCAAAATATTCACAATACATCAAAAGTGTGTTCTGCGGCTCTTGGCAGACTTATAACAGTAGCTGGTATGATGGGTGTGCTTTTAAAAGGTGACAAAGATACTCTCACCGTTAAAATGAATGGTAGTGGTCCTGCATCCCCTGTTGTTGCGGTTGCAAACTCAAAGGGTCAAGTTAAGGGATATATCGGTGACAGAAATGTTCAGTTACCATTAAACGCAAAAGGGAAACTTGATGTTTCAGGCGCTATTGGTAAAGATGGTTTCTTGACTGTTATTAAAGATTTAGGACTTAAAGAACCATATTGTGCACAAATTCCGGTAGTTTCTGGTGAAGTTGCAGAAGATATTACCGCTTATTATTTCACAAGTGAACAGACACCAACAGTTTGTGCTCTTGGTGTATTGGTTGACCCTGAAACTGAAAATGTACTTTTAGCAGGTGGATTTTTAATTCAACTTCTTCCAACAGCGGATGAAAATACAATTTCACTTGTTGAAAAAGGATTACAAAATATCAAACCTGTTACAACAATGCTTGCCGAAGGTCTTACACCTGAACAGATTTGTGAAAAGGTTTTGCCTGAATTTAAAATGCAATATCTTGATACGCAAGAAATTGAATACAAATGTGATTGTAGTGTTGAAAGAGTCACAAAGGCTCTCATCGGTGCCGGTGAAGAAGGACTTCGAGAAATGGCAGA
>JAZQWV010000054.1:0-7280 GCA_045632525.1 Candidatus Fimenecus sp. | reverse complement strand
TCTTTCAGCGATAAAATCTTTGATACATCTAAGATGCCTTAAATGTATATCATGCGGTATTAGCGACCGTTTCCAGCCGTTATTCCCCTCTGAAAGGCAGGTTGCTCACGTGTTACTCACCCGTCCGCCACTAAGAACAAGTTTCATTTGACCGAAGTCGCATTCCTCAAGTTCTCCGTTCGACTTGCATGTGTTAGGCACGCCGCCAGCGTTCGTCCTGAGCCAGGATCAAACTCTCTAAAAAATTGTATTAATACGAACTTTCGTCCGTTCTAATCATTTTCTAAAGTGCTTTTAGCTCTTTACTTCTTTTAACTCAAAACGCTTAGCGTTTTTTTCAACTCTTTTGTTATCCAAAAGAATTACTGTTTCTTGTACTTCCATCAAGTATTTTCATACTCTCATAGAAACTACAGGGTTCCTTTTACTTATCTCGTCGTTGTTTAATTTTCAAGGTTCAGTTTTTCGCTTCAGAACTTGGTTTGTTTCGCCCTCTGTTCTTGGCGCTCGTATATAATAACAAAACGAATGACAAATGTCAACAACTTTTTTTAGTTTTTTTACACCTTTTTATAAACTAATCCGCGTGTTTCGAATTTGGTGATTTTAATCAATAAAAAACTGTTTGTTTTGGTGAGTTTTATGTGCAAGTTGACAAGTCGATGCGAAATGCGTAATTCGCAATGCAGAATTAACATGTTTTTGATTTATAAAATGACAAAAAAATAGGACGATAATTTAAATATCGTCCCCTATTATTAGTGATGATGGTGATGATGGTGATGATGGTGATTATGGTGATGATGTGAATGAGAATGTGCTGTGTGTTCTATATGGCAATGTTCTTCATGGCAATGGTCGTCTGGGTTTTCAATTTCGAGGGTAGCGTGACCGATGCCGTGTTCTTTTAATTCTTCTCTGATTTTATCTTTAATAGTATGTGAATTCTCATTTGCTACAATATGCATTGTTGCATAGTTGTGTTGTCCATCCATACTCCAGATATGAATATGATGAGCATCGATTACACCATCGATTTCTTTAATATGTTTTTTGACTTCTTCTATACTGATATTACTAGGAATTTTTTCAAGAAACAAATCTAGTACTTCTTTCAGGTTTCTGAATGCATTTATAAATATAAACACCGCAACGCCCATTGACATAAGTGGGTCAATAATGGATATATCTGTAAATCTCATTATAATTGCGCCCACAAGTACAACGAGCCAACCCAACACATCTTCAAGCATGTGAAGGTTAACGGCTTTTTGGTTGAGTGAGTCACCGTCTTTGGTAAAATAGGCTGCTATGAAATTTACAAGCGCACCGACGATTGCAAATATAATCATACCATTATAATTTATTTCAACAGGATTGATTATTCTTAGAGCAGCATTATAAATAACCATTACTGAGCCAAGCAACAATATAAGAGTTGTGATTACCCCACCCATTACTGAAAAGCGAGCATAACCATAAGTATAAGTGTCATCAGGTTGCTTTTTGCTTTTCTTTTCGAGAAAATAGGATATACCTATACTTGTTGCGTCGCCTAAGTCGTGGACTGCGTCAGAAATGATAGCAACACTACCTGTGAAAAATCCGCCGATTATTTCAAATATTGAAAATGATAAATTGAGTACGAATGCGATTAAGATGTTTTTTTCTGTTTTCATTATGCATCATCCCCTTTGTGTTCAATATGTTTGAGACCTACTTCAAAAATTTCAGCAATATGCTCATCATCTAATGAATAGTAAACAGTTTTACCATCTTTTCTTGATTTTACTAATCCCACTTCTTTCATTTTGCTTAACTGATGAGAAATAGAAGATTTTGTCATCGAAAGCACATTTGCCAAATCGCAAACACACATTTCATTTTGCAACAAAGCAAATAAAAGCTTACATCTTGTTGAATCACCCATAATCTTAAAAAAGTCTGCTAAATGATTAAGGGTATTCTTAGGTGGCATTTTTGAAAGAGTGTCTTCAACCATTTCTCTATGCACCATATTGCAGTCACAGATAAATTCATTCTTTGACATGTATTTTATTCCTTTCGGTTGAGTATTTGTTCAACTATTATTATAGTTGAACATTCATTCAACTGTCAAGAGAAATTTTTGCAAATTAATATAAAAATACATACGGGTCGTCGAGGACGCCGACCCCTACAAAGAAAAAGGGCGATTTGTAAATCGCCCCTACATTTTATTATTAAATTAATCAAGGAAGTCGCGGAGTTTTTTGCTGCGGCTTGGGTGACGAAGTTTGCGAAGTGCTTTTGCTTCAATCTGACGAATTCTCTCACGAGTAACATTGAATTCTTTACCAACTTCTTCGAGAGTTCTTGGGTGTCCGTCTTCAAGACCGAAACGAAGTGAGAGAACCTTTTCTTCTCTTGGTGTGAGAGTTTTAAGTACTTCTGCAAGTTGCTCTTTAAGAAGCGAGATTGATGCAGCGTCTGCCGGTGACAATGCTTCGTCATCAGGAATGAAGTCACCCAAGTGGCTATCTTCTTCTTCACCGATTGGTGTTTCAAGAGAAACAGGTTCTTGAGCAAGACGAAGAATTTCACGGACTTTATCTGGTGACATATCAAGTTCTTCTGCAATTTCTTCTGCTGATGGGTCATGGCCATTCTTATGAAGCAACTGGCTACTTGTCTTTTTAACTTTGTTAATTGTTTCAACCATGTGAACAGGGATACGAATTGTTCTTGCCTGGTCAGCAATAGCACGAGTGATTGCTTGTCTAATCCACCATGTTGCATAAGTTGAGAACTTGAAACCCTTTGTATAGTCAAACTTTTCAACAGCTTTAATAAGACCCAAGTTACCTTCTTGAATCAAATCAAGGAACTGCATTCCACGACCTACATAACGCTTTGCAATACTAACAACGAGACGAAGGTTTGCTTCAGCAAGTCTTTGCTTTGCTTTCTTATCATCATCTGAAATTCTAATAGCAAGTTCGATTTCTTCTTCTGATGTTAAAAGTGGAACACGACCAATTTCTTTAAGGTAAACGCGAACTGGGTCATCCATTGCAAGAACCTTATTTTCGCCTACTCCACCGTCGTCGCTTTTCGCAAGGTCAGATTCATCAGTAATTGCATCTCTTGCCATATCGCCAAGGTCATCGATAAGTTCGATATTATTTGCTTCGATAAGTTCATAAAGCTTGTCCAACTCTTCCATTTCAATATCGAGTTCAACGATTGCATTATCGATTTCTTGTGTTGTGAGTTTGCCAACTGCTTTACCTTTTTCAATTAACGCTCTTATAGCGCCCTTTTTATCAATTGTTTCCATTAGGGGATTCTCCTTCACATTACCTTAATTTTTGAAAAACTTTAAAAAGTCTTCGTCGCTGATGCTTTCCACATTCACATCTTTAAGGCTTTTTTTATTTTTTTCATTTAATATTACTTTTATACAATCGGCACACTCATCGATGCTATTGTTAAGTGTGTGCGAAATTGTTTGAATTTTTGCAACTGCACTTATTTCTTCGTCGGTAAGTTCACCGTATAAAAACGATATTTCTGCAGATTTTCCTTCTCGCAATCTGCTTGCCACGGCTTTAAAGATTCGTTTATTGAAATCTGTCACGAAATCTTCTGCATCTAACTTTTCGTCAACCATTTTGAGATGCTCTGGATTTGACATGAGAATTGCAATGAGCATTTCTTCGGCTTTTGCGCCTGCATGGTATTTTCGGCGTTCAGGATTAAGATTATCAAGTATATCACCCTGACGCTGAATCTGGTTAAACTCTTTTTTCTGATTAGAATAAACCTTTTTCTTTGCAATGCGTTTTGCTTCGTCAACAATTACACTCTTTGTGACGGACAACTCGTCTGCAATTCGTGATGCATAAATATCAAGTTCAACCGCACCAACATTTGATAATATTTCGATTGCACTTCTCAAATATTGACGTTTGCCATCATCACTAGCAACATCATATTTTGAATGTTCACGCAAAAGAGCAAATTCAATTTCGTTTGCCGCACCATTAATTATGGCTCTCATTTTTTCAACGCCATAATTCTTAATGATTTCATCAGGGTCTTTTCCACCGCTGAGTCTTAACACCTTGATTTTAGCAGGCGTATTTTTGAAAATCTGTAACGCTCTTGTTGCGGCTTTCTGCCCTGCTTCGTCAGCATCATAAGCAATCATTATTTCAGATGCATATCGGGACAAAAGACTTGCTTGTTCACTTGTGAGTGCTGTGCCAAGTCCCGCAACTGCATTGGTAAACCCTGCTTGATGAAGAGCAATAACATCCATATACCCTTCGCAGAGAATTAGACTATCTTTACCACTTTTCTTCGCAAGGTTTAGCGCAAACACACCCTGACTCTTTTTATAAACCATTGTATCAGATGTATTTAGATATTTAGGCTTCGAGTCATCCATTACACGACCACCAAAGGCAATTACATTACCTTTAACGTCAATAATTGGGAACATTATACGATTACGGAAATTGTCGTAAATATTATTCTCATTTTTCTGTGAGCGCCTTGCAAGGTTTGCAAAAACCAATTCGTCTTTAGTATAGCCTTTGCTCATAAGATGACTTGTCAAGGCATTAAAAGAATCGGGAGCAAAACCAAGACCGAATTTCTTTATTGTTTCGTCACTAAGTCCGCGATTTTTAAAGTATTGATAACCCACAGCACCATCTTTTGTGCCGAGGCAACTGTGAAAAAATCTTGCGGCTTCTCGGTTTGCTTCAAGCATTCTGAGTCGTCTTTTATTGATTGTGTTATCATAAGAGTTTTCTTCGGGTACATCCATACCCACGCGGTCTGCTAAGAACTTAACTGCATCAAGATAATCAAGATTTTCAATATTCTTGATGAAAGTTACCACATCGCCACCACTGCCACAACCAAAGCAATAATATGATTGTGTATCAGGATAAACTGTGAATGATGGTGTTTTTTCACCGTGAAAAGGACAAAGTCCTTTACTTATTCGACCTGCTCTTTTGATATTCACATAAGAAGAGATAATTGTTTCAATATCAGCACGACTACGAAGTTCCATTAAAAAAGCATCGTCAAATCGCACATTATCCCTCCCAACCTATATCTACCCAAGAATCAGGGATGAATATATTTTTATAAACTGAAACAAGATAACGGTCACTCATACCTGCGATATAGTCACAAGCTGCTTGGTGAACGCCTTCTTGCTCTATTATATAATGATAAGCCTGTGGAATTTTTTCAGGTTTTTCTAGCAAATAGTCATAAAGACGGATAATAACATCCATTGCCTTTGTTTCTTCGCCTTTGCACACAGGGTTTGTATAAACCTTTTCAAACATAAATGCGTGCAACTCGTCAAATGGTTGCTGAATGTCAGATGAAAATTGAATTGTATCCACACTATTTTCAACAACATTTCTAACCATTGTGTTTATTCTGTCAGACTTTCTAAAGCCCAATGCTCGTCTGATTTCAATTGGAATATCTTCTTCGCACATTACGCCTGCACGGGTTGCGTCATCAATATCGTGATTGATATAGGCAATTTTATCGGCAAGTTTTACAATTCTGCCTTCAAGGGTGAATGCTTCTTTGCCCCTTGTGTGACAGACGATACCATCACGGACTTCGTATGTAAGATTCAATCCTTTGCCATTTTTTTCGAGTTTATCGACAACTCTTAAACTCTGGTCATAGTGACGAAATCCACCCGGTACGACTTTATCGAGTGCTCTCTCCCCCGCGTGACCGAATGGGGTGTGTCCTAAATCGTGACCTAACGCAATTGCTTCTGTCAAGTCTGCGTTCAAGAGCAATCCGTTTGCGATTGCACGAGCCACTTGTGAAACTTCAAGGGTATGGGTAAGTCTTGTTCTATAATGGTCACCCTCCGGGGACAAGAAAACCTGAGTTTTGTGTTTCAATCTACGGAACGAGTTTGAATGAATAATTCTGTCACGGTCTCTTTGAAAATCAGTTCTCAAATCGCATTTAGGCTCTAAAATTATGCGCCCTTTTGTCTTTGCAGAAAGACACGCCTTTTCTGAGAGAAAACCCGCTTCTTTATTTTCAAATTTTTCTCTAATATTCACTCAAAATACCCCCTTAAAAAGTCCTTTCATATATTTATACGACAGAAAAAACAAAATCCCTTTATTTTTTCTAAAAAAATTTTAAAATTCGCAAAAATTTTCTGAAATTCTAGCTAACTCTAACTTTCCATTACTTAAATCGGTGATTTTTGCTTGAATATTATTAAAGTTTTCACCTTTTATTCTAAAAATTATTTTTACATTATCAGTAAACTCTGTATCAAGAATAACTGTATCTTCACGCAAAAGAAAATCATTTAGTTTACCATAGAAGGTATAATCACATTCTGCCGCAACATCAAGACAATGTGCCATTGTGATAATCTTGGCACTATCAACAGCTATTTTTGCACTGTGAGAATATGCACGGACAAGCCCACCGCCGCCGAGCAATATGCCACCGAAATAGCGGGTTACAACAACACAAGTATCAACAAGTCCCTCTTTTTCGAGGACATCAAGGCAAGGAACACCTGCTGTGCCCTGTGGCTCACCATCGTCGGAATAACGCTTTATTCCACCATCACGCAAAATATATGCAGAAACATTGTGAGTTGCGTCCCAATGTTTTGATTTAATCTCATTAATAAAATCGTTTGCTTCCTCTACAGTTGTTACGGGCTTAGCATAGCCAATAAAACGAGAACGCTTGACTACATATTCATCACTATTGAATTCTTTGACAGTTCTATATTCTTTAAGCATTTTAAAATCCTCCTGTTGTTACGGAGAGAAATAGTAATCACTGAATAAATCGTGTTGCAATTATCAGCGAGATAGTTTTTCGTCAGGGCCGTAAAAAAACGGAGACAATATTTTGTGTATTGTCGAATATTTTAGACGAGCTATGACGGGAAAATAACCGATGAGAATTGTTACAAAGATTTATGATGTGATTACACAATAAAAACAAAAGGTGGCACATTTGTACCACCATAATTGCTTTGATTATTTTGAGAGATTGTAACGTTTGTTAAATCTGTCAACACGTCCGCCTGTATCAACAAGCTTCTGTTTGCCTGTGAAGAATGGGTGGCAATTTGAGCAGATATCAACTTTCAAATCATCTTTAGTTGAACGAGTTTCAAATGTTGCACCGCAAGCGCACTTAACTGTTACTGTTTTATACTCTGGATGGAGTCCCTGTTTCATGACAATTGTCACCTCTTTCAGTAC
>JAZQWV010000053.1:0-26317 GCA_045632525.1 Candidatus Fimenecus sp. | reverse complement strand
GACCCCGTTTCGCTTGACGATTACCGCGAAGCTGACGGCTATCAGGCACTTGAAAAGGCTCTCAAAACAATGACCCCCGAGCAGGTTATTGAAGAAATCAAGGTTTCGGGTCTTGCAGGCAGAGGCGGTGCAGGCTTCCCGACCTGGTTCAAGTGGAATGCGGCACGTCAGAGCGTGGGCGAAAGAAAATATCTCATCTGTAATGCCGATGAGGGTGACCCAGGCGCATTTATGGATAGAGCCGTAATTGAAGGAGACCCACATAGTCTTATTGAAGGTATGCTCATAGGTGCTTACACTATCGGTGCTTGTGAAGCAATTGTATATGTTCGTGCAGAATATCCACTTGCAATCCGCAGACTTCAGAATGCTATCGACCAGGCAAAAGCAAAAGGCTTTATCGGTCAGAATATTATGGGCACAGACTTTTCTTGTGACTTCCGTATTAAAGCAGGTGCAGGTGCATTTGTGTGTGGTGAAGAAACAGCCCTTATTGAGTCTCTTGAAGGCTCTCGTGGTCTGCCTCGACTTAAACCACCATTCCCTGCACAGTCGGGTTATTGGCATAAACCATCAAATATTAACAATGTTGAAACTTTCGCAAATGTAAGTTGGATTATCTTAAATGGTGGCAACGCTTTTTCTGCTATGGGTACAGAAAACAGTAAAGGTACAAAAGTATTCGCACTTACAGGTAAAATTAAGCGTGGTGGACTTGTTGAAATTCCAATGGGTAAAACACTTCGTCATGTTATTTTTGACATTGGTGGCGGAATTAAAAACGATAAAAACTTCAAAGCAGTACAAATGGGTGGGCCATCAGGTGGTTGTATCCCTGCAGAACTTTTAGACACTGTAATCGATTATAAAGCACTTTCAGAGACTGGGGCAATTATGGGCTCAGGTGGTATGGTTGTTATGGATGATTCCACTTGTATGGTCGAAATGGCTCGATTCTTCCTTGATTTTACTGCAAAAGAATCTTGTGGTAAATGTGTTCATTGCCGTCTTGGCACAAAGAGAATGCTTGAAATTCTCACTCGAATTACAGAGGGTAACGGCAAAACTGAAGATATCGACCTTTTAGAAGAACTTTGTCTCGCAATCAAAGACGGTGCCCTTTGTGGTCTCGGTCAGACAGCACCAAACCCTGTGCTTACAACTCTTAAATATTTTAAAAATGAATATGTTGAGCATATCGAAGATAAGAAATGTGCTGCACACGAATGCACAAATCTTCTTAAATATGAAATCAATACAGAGCTTTGCAAGGGCTGTACGCTCTGTGCTAAAAAATGCCCTGTTGGTGCAATCAACGGCACAGTTAAAAATTCACATATCATTGATATGTCAAAATGTATTAAATGTGGCAACTGTGTAAATGTGTGTAAATTCAACGCTGTGGAGGTGAAATAATTGAGTATTACAATAACAATTGATGGTAAAAAGATAGAAGCACAAGAAGGTGCTACAATACTCAATGTTGCTTCACAGAATGGAATAAAAATTCCAAACCTTTGCTATGACGGCAGAGTTGAACTCTATGGTGCTTGTGGACTTTGCACGGTTGAAATCGAAGGCAATCCTAAGCTTCTTCGTGCTTGCTCAACAAAGGTAGCAGATGGAATGATTGTGCATACTCAAACCGAAAGAGTAAAGGCATCTCGTAAGGTTGCCCTTGAGCTTTTGCTTTCTGACCATACAGGTGACTGTGTTGCACCTTGCAGCAAGGCTTGTCCGGCAGGCACAGATTGTCAAGGTTATGTTGGTCTTATTGCGAATGGTGAATATAAAGAAGCTGTTAAGCTTATTAAAGAAAAATTGCCATTACCAGCATCAATCGGCAGAATTTGTCCACACCCTTGTGAAAAACAATGCAGAAGACAATATGTTGACGAGCCAATTTCAATAGCATTCCTTAAAGGCTTTGTAGGTGATATGGATTTAATAGGTGATACATATATCCCTGAAATCGAGCCTGATACAAACAAAAAAGTTGCAGTTATCGGTGGTGGCCCTGCAGGTCTTACAGCGGCATATTTCCTTCGTAAACAAGGTCATAGTGTAACAATTTTTGAACAGATGCCAAAAATGGGCGGTATGCTCCGTTACGGTATTCCTGAATACCGACTTCCAAAAGCAGTTCTTGATAAAGAAATCAAGTTCATTGAAGATATGGGTGTTACACTAAAAAATAATGTAAATATCGGCAAAGATATTTCATTTGACCAAATCAAAGAAAATTTCGATGCTACACTTGTTGCAATCGGTGCTTGGAACAGCAGTAAAATGCGAGTTCAGGGCGAAGACTTTGATGGCGTATGGGGTGGTATTGATTTTCTTCGTGAAGTTGCTCTTGGCAAGAAACCTGAAATCGGCAAAAATGTAGCAGTCTGTGGTGGCGGTAATACTGCAATGGACGCTTGTCGTGTTGCAGTCCGACTTGGTGCAGAAAATGTATATGTTATTTATCGTCGTACAAAGGACGAAATGCCTGCTGACCCACAAGAAATTCTTGAGTCAGAAGAAGAGGGTGTAATCTATAAATACCTCACAAATCCAATTGAATTTACAGGCGAAAACGGTAAACTTAACGGTGTTATTTTACAGAAAATGGAACTTGGTGAGCCTGATGAAAGTGGTCGTTGCAGACCAGTTGCAATCGAAGGTGCAACCGAAGAAATTGCACTTGATTCAGTTATTATGGCTATCGGTCAGTATCCGAATCTTAACGGCTTTGAAAGCCTTGAAGCAACTCGTAAAAATACAATTTCAGCAGACGAAAGCCGATTTACAACATCTGTTGACGGCGTGTTTGCAGTAGGTGATGCTACAAATAAAGGTGCTGATATTGCAATAGCAGCAATCGGTGAAGCACAAAAAGCATCTGTTGTGATTGACAGATACTTAAATGGCGAAACAGTAGGATATAAGAAGCCATATTTTGTTGAGCGTGATAGTAAATCAATCGACTATTCAAAATTTAATAAAGTTGAAAGAGCAAAGATGCCACATATGACACCTACTGACCGAAAAACAAACTTTAAAGAAGTGAATTTCGGTTTCAGCGAAGAACAGGCTAAAAAAGAGGCAAATCGTTGCCTTGAATGTGGTTGTCACGATTACTTTGAATGTAAACTTATTTCCTATGCGAACGATTATGATGTAAAACCATCAAGATTTGCAGGGGAGCGGCATAACCGTAATCAGGAAAATGCAAATGACCTTATTAGCAGAAATACAGATAAGTGTATCCTTTGCGGACTTTGTGTAAGAGTTTGTGAAGAGGTTATGGGCAAATCTGCAATCGGTCTTATCAATCGTGGCTTCAACACCTTTGTTGAACCTGAACTTGGCAAACACTTAAAAGAAACTGATTGTATTGCTTGTGGCCAGTGTGTTGCACTTTGTCCAACAGGTGCATTACGCGAAAAAACAGCATTTACAAAGAGTGTTCCTGTTAAAGAAAATTCAAAAATCAGTATTTGCACAAACTGTTCTAACCTTTGTTCAGTGGATTTCCGTTACATCGGCTCAACAGTTACAAGAGCATTACCTGTTAACAATGGTATTCTCTGTAAGGGTGGACGCTTCAGCGTACTTAACGAACAGAAAAACTCAACTGATATTGATGAATTACTTAAAAATGATGTAATCGTAATCAGTGGTAAAGTTTCAACAGAAACTGCATTTGTTCTTAAAAAATATGCAGAAGAAAATGAAAAGCAAATCTTCACAACCGCAAAAGAAACTGACGCAAACTACTATGCGATTTTAAAACTTAACATTCCACAGTATAATGGGAAATGTGAAAATGCAATAGAAACTTCCGCATATTGTGAAAACGGAACATTCTTTGATAAATATGGTAACAAGAGAGTGCAAAACGCAATCTTTAATAGTGTTAGCTTGGCAGAGTATGTAAACAACAAACTCAACTCACCATATAGTGATATAACTGCCGAAGCAGAAAAAACAGTAAATGCAACCTCAACAGGCAAAGTAACAAATGATGATATCATCAACGCAAGTAAACTTTTTAAATAATATTGTAGGGGCGATTCACGAATCGCCCTTTTTTGTAAATAATATGTAAATAAATAATCATTATCTTGCTAAAAATTTTCAAATATGCTATTATAATTCAAGGTGAAAGATATGAGAATTACTGAAAAACTTATGGTTAAAGACCAATTAGTTTCTTTTGAGGTTTTCCCTCCAAAAACTGACTCTGCATTTGATAGCATTGAATGGTCGGTCCGTGAACTTGCGGCTTTTAACCCTGACTTTATGAGTGTTACTTATGGTGCAGGTGGCGGCACAAGTCAGTACACAACAAAAATCGCATCTCTCATTAAAAATAAGTTAGACACAACGGCGTTGGCACACTTAACTTGTGCATCAACTCCAAAAGACAAAATTGACAGTATTCTCAACACACTTAAAGAAAACAATATCGACAATATTCTCGCAATGCGTGGCGATATTCCTAAGGATTTCGTGAAACCCCAAGGCGAATATTATACTCATGCAAGTGATTTGGTTTCACACATAAAAGAATATGGTTATTTCGATATTGGTGGTGCTTGCTATCCTGAATGTCATCCTGAATGTGATAGCCTTGATAAGGATATTGATAACTTAAAAAATAAGGTTGATTGTGGCGTTGATTTTCTTATAACACAGCTTTTTTATGATAACGATGTTTTCTATTCATTTATGGAAAAGGTTCGTAAAAAAGGCATTTATGCACCTGTTTTTGCAGGAATAATGCCAATAACTAATATAAAGCAAATTGACCGTATCATTAGCCTTTCAGGCACAAAAATTCCTAAAAAGGTGAGTGACTTCCTTGAAAAATATAAAGATAGTCCAACTGACCTTGAAAAAGCAGGTCTTGACTATGCAATCACTCAGATTAACGAACTTTTAGAAAACGGTGTTAACGGCATTCACATTTATACAATGAACAAACCGTATGTGGCTAAAACCGTATTAAAGGGGATTTCAAAATAATTTATGTTCGGATATGTAACTGCTTATAAACCTGAACTGAAAATTAAAGATTATGAAGCCTATAAAGGTGTTTATTGTACCCTTTGCAAAGAAATGGGCAAAGAATATGGGCTCTTGTCACGATTCCTTTTAAGCTATGACGGTGCTTTTTATGTACTCTATAAAATGGGCATAAGAAATGTTAAAACAAATGCCGAACAATCCCGTTGCACATTTAATCCTTGCAAAAAGTGTATGAAAATTACTTGTGATAGTGATGTATATAAAACAGCAAGCGCCATCACAGTAATTCTGGCATATTTTAAACTAAAAGATAATCTTAACGATAGTAAAATATTCAAGAAATTATTCTTATATTTGCTTTTGCCTTATTTTGTTTTGCTAAAAAACAAAGCAATCAAAAAGCAACCTGAAGTTTACAAAACAATTGAAAAGGGAATGCAAGAGCAATTCGAAGTCGAGAAAGATAATGATATAAGCCTTGATAAATCAGCAGACCCGACGGCTAAAATGCTTGCTTGGTTATTCTCTTTTGACGAAGACGAAGAATTAGTAGAAAAAAGCCGAAAGTTTGGCTATCAATTAGGTCGTGTTGTCTATTTTCTTGATGCTTTTGACGATTATAAAGACGATATAAAGTCAGGTTCGTTTAATCCGTTCAAGAATTCACATAATATAGAAGAAGACGCAAAAATCTCAATAAGACTGTCTGTTGGCGAACTTACAACAGTCATGCAAAATGTAACATTTAATAGGTTCACACCGATTATAGATAATATCGTTTATGACGGTTTGAACTATCAGTTGGAAAGAATTATCCAAAAATACAGAGGTGAGAAGAGTGACTAATCCTTACGAATACCTCGGTTTAAACCGAAACGCAACTGAACAACAGGTTATGGATGCTTACAGAAGTATTGCAGCAAGCATCCAAAATTCATCAGGAACAGATGAAGAAAAAGCATCCCGAATGAATGAACTTAACGAGGCTTATGACTATGTTCTTAATGAGATAAGGGGGACGGGAGCTTATTATAATAATTCAAATTCTTCTTATAATCAAAGTACATCACAGTTCTTTGATGTGAGACAGAGAATAAACAGCGGAAGAATTGATGATGCTGAAACAATTCTTGATGGAATTCCTAACAATATGCGCTCTGCTGAGTGGCACTATTTAAAAGGTATGATTCATCAGCGTCGTGGTTGGCTCAATGAAGCATATCGTTGCTATCAGACTGCTTGCAGAATGGAACCATCAAACAGCGAATATGCCGCAGCATTTAATTCAATGAACACAAATGCTAATGGTGGTTACAGAACATCTCGTCATTCATCAGATTGTGACACTTGCGACATCTGTCAGGGCTTAATCTGTGCTGACTGTTGTTGTGAATGTATGGGCGGGGATTTAATCCCATGTTGCTGATATGAGAGATAATAAATTCCGTTCATTCAAAGCAGCATTTGGTGGAATAATTGCTGCTTTATCAATAGTGTTAATGTTTTCAACGGGGTTAATCCCGACTCTTACTTATGCCATTCCTGCAATATGTGGTGGGCTTTTAATGGCCATCGTTATTGAAATAAGCCCTGCGTTTGCAAGTGCTATATATGTCGCTGTATCAATTCTCTCTTTATTGGTTGTTGCAGATAAAGAAGCCGCAGTTATGTATGCGGCATTCTTTGGGTATTACCCTATAATCAAGAGTTTCATTGAAAGAAAAACAGGCAGAATAACATCTTGGATTATAAAATATATCATATTTAATATTGCAATGATTATTTCATATTTAATCGTAGCAAAAGTGTTTATGATTTCTTTTGATGATATTGATTTCTTGGGCAAATGGGCTTTGCCAGGATTGTTGTTTGTTGGTAATGTAGTTTTTGTGCTCTATGATATTGCATTAACAAGATTAGTCACAGCATATTTAATAAGATGGCAAAAATATGTAAAAAGGGTGTTTAAATAAC
This sequence comes from Candidatus Fimenecus sp., assembly GCA_045632525.1. Classification (GTDB taxonomy): domain Bacteria; phylum Bacillota; class Clostridia; order Oscillospirales; family Acutalibacteraceae; genus Fimenecus. The sequence goes on along the minus strand of JAZQWV010000053.1, from coordinate 19,324 downwards.
CATGGCAAGAAAAGCGCCTGATATGTATGAACATAAAAAACGAGAAAAACTTTCGATTGAGGGTAATGTTTTAAAGAAACCATCAAAGCCGAAAAAAGAAAAAACTAACGTTCATGAAGGGCATCGACAAAGAATTCGTGAAAGATTTTTAAAAGAAGGTCTCGAAAATTTTCATGACCATAATATACTTGAATTGTTGCTTTTTCATAGTATTCCTGTTAAAGATACAAATGAAGAAGCACATGCTTTAATAAATCGTTTTGGTTCTTTGTCCGAGGTTTTTGATGCTGACTATGAAGAACTGTGTAAAGTCAAGGGGATAGGTGAGCGAAGTGCTTTACTTATCAAATTGATGCCAGAATTATTTAGAGAATATGAAAAAGATAAGTTGAATCGTGATGAAGTTCGCTTAAATAGTTCAGAATTAGTTGCAAAATATGTTGCGTCACATTTTAAAGGGTTAACCCAAGAAGAACTTTGGTTGCTTTGTCTTGATATCAATTGCAAAATGCTGCGATTTGATAAAATCAGCGAAGGCACAGTCAATGCAACAATGATAAATAACCGAAAGATTACAGAATATGCAATTCTCTCAAATGCTGCAAGTGTTATTCTTGTGCACAATCATCCGTCAGGGATAACCGCACCATCAACAAAAGATATCAATGCAACAATTGACATGGCAGACGCACTTGAGGCGGTTGGGATAAGACTTAATGACCATATAATCATAGGTCATGGTGATGATTATTTTTCATTCCGCAAAAGTGAAAAATGGAAACATATTTTTTAAATAATAAAGGGGACTATTTTTAAAATATGTCCCTTTTTCTATTGACAATTTTAAAATAATTTCATATAATATCACAGTCACATAAATGCCGGTGTGATGGAATTGGCAGACGTGCTGGACTCAAAATCCAGTGGTAGCGATACCGTACCGGTTCGACCCCGGTCACCGGCACCAAAAATCCCGAATGAGAAATCATTCGGGATTTTTTATTATGAAACAACAAGATTCCGAAAAAACATCCGCATTTTAAATCCGTTGAAAGGTCGGGTTCTTATTTTTTACTCATTTTAATACTAATTAATATATATTATAATCCTGTTTAATAGAACTTGCAGAAATTGTTGAATTTGCGTGGAATTTATTATATGTTTTTTTAAAGTTTTCATTGACAAATATTATAAAAAGGGGTAAAATATTTTGTTATAATAGTAATATTATCTTCAATTATATTTATTTTTGGGAGGGTATCGTTTTGGCAATATTTATTATTAAAAACGGTAACGACTATACAGAATTATATTACAATAAAGAGACGGGCTTTGAACAGGGGTATTATACTGCTAAAGAGATGAAAGCTCTTTATCCAGACGGAGGTATCCGTGTTGTCGGTCAGTTGGCTTATGGTAAAGATGAAATCGGCACAATCACTTCAAATGATATTGAAGAAATAGTTTATAAACCAACATCTTCTGCAAGATATAAGACAATAGGCTATATTGAACTTGAGTCTGGCTCATTTATCGCAGTTAAAAAAGATAATATTCTTGCATTTGTTATGTTAATCGTGCTTGGCCTTTTAGTGCTTGCGGGATTAATTTCAGGTCTCGGAATATTGATTGACGGCGGTGATGAAGAGCCAACCACAACAGCTCCAAGTATTCTTGATGTCAATCAGCAACAAGGTTTGGGTGAACTTGATTTACCAGATAAAGTTGAAGATATGGGCTCAAAGAATGTTACTATGAATGGTATTGCTCAGATTAACTTCAAAGCAGGTCAGGTTGAGCAGAACTTTATTCTTTCAAACTCTGAAAAGAATAAAGATATCTGTTTTGTTGTGTTTACAATTTATCTTGATAATAACGAAAACGGTGTTATTGATGCTACCGACGAAAAACTTTATCAGTCAGGTCTTGTTCAACCGGGTTATTCAGTTTCAAGATTTAACATTTCCCGTTCACTTGAAGCGGGCGAATACAAAGCGATAGTTCATCAACAGCCATATTCTTATGACCAGGCAAGAACTCCACTTAACAACTTTGTTGTAAAAACAGACCTTATTGTAAAATAAATTACTTTATATAGATTAAAAACAGAAAGGAAGAGAAGTAATGAAGAAAAAATTATCTTCCAAAAAGTGTATAGCGCTCATACTTGCCGGAGTAATGATATTTTCATCAATACCATTTATGATGGTTGGTGCTGAAGATGACAATAAATATGACCCTGCACCATATTTTGATGAAACCGCTGTCAACAGTGGTGCGGACGCGTGGGTTGATGATGACGGTAATGTTCAGGTAACTTTCCCTGCGGCAACACCTAAAGAAACATTCAAAGGTGAGGCAACTAATATTACTTTTTATATTCTTGAACTTATTGATATGGGTGCAAAGGATAGTGTGCATCAACAAAATGTTCTTAAAACAATAAAAGTAGCAGGTACATCGGCAACTTTTAAAACAGCAGACATTGGCACATTTGATTTTGAAAATAAGAGATATGGTGTTACAATCACAGCCGTTGATAATGAAAATTGGTTCTCACAACCAATATATACAACAGTTACAAGTGTACCTACAGTTAAGTTGAATCCTGATAATTTCCAATATTTCTCAACAAGTGATACTGCAGTTCGTGAAATTATGACTTTTGACCAGAATGTAAGTGGTACAAATATGGTAAGTGGTAATGCACTTCTTTACATGGGCGTTGCTGCTGAAACAGGTACGGAAGACCTTTCAGATAATGTTGGTGACACATCGGCACTCCGTTTCATAATGAATGACTTGCCAAGTGGCACACAGACATTTGATACAAGTTTGACTCGTCAGACATGGGACTTCTCAAATGCGACTGAATTATGGTACTGGTTCGACCTTACAGATGTTGAGCTTCAGGGTGTTTCATTCCGACTTCGTGCAAACGAAAAGGTTTGGTATGACTGGGGTAAAGACGATAGTATGACAGTTACTCAGAAGGACTATATGGGTGACATTGTTTACTCAACAAAAGGTTATACAGGAACAGACGGTTATATATATGTTCAGCGTGATGACGGTGGTTGGGATAAGGTAAGTTTAACAAACGGCACAGCGACACTTAGTGATTTTAAGGGATATGTGCGAGTTCCAATCAAATTTATCTGTTCAGAAAATGCATCTTATGCACAGCTTAAAAATACAGGCTTCAATAATGGCTCAACGGACTTTGCCACAGGCTTTGCAAGTAACAACCTTGGTAATGGTGATAGCCACGCAAATGGTCTCCCGATAGTAAAGACTCTTGTTGACCCTGCAGGTACAAATATTAAAGATGCTCGTCTTATGCAGCACCGTATGGTTGCAACAAAGACAGGTATCGGTGGTATGGGTAACTCAAACTACTGGCACTTTACAAATGGTAGCTGGGTGCGTAACGAAACAGAAGAAATTACCCGTGGCGAAGATGCAATGATTGCGGCAGGTCTTAGCGAAGCAGAGGCAGTTAACGATACTGATGAAGGCTACAAGGCAATTGACGACTTGTATTCAGCAGGTTTTGCATTTACAGGCAGTACATCAGACAGTCTTCAGAACAGCTTCTATGTGGATAATATTTTCTTCTATGATGAAAAAGGTGGTCCTTGGGATGCAAACGCTGTTGACGGTATGACATCTTCAACAGGTAACTCAATGGCAAAATATTATGATGAAGAATTAACAATTTCAAAAATCATTTTTGATGAGATTGATAAATATATAGAAGAACCTGACTGGGCAGACTATCGTGAAATCGAATATATTCTTGCGTTAGTTGAAGCTTACAGACAAGCTTTTGCAGCAAAAAACAAGAGTACAGATTTCCTTGATTTGTCAAAGAATGATGCCGATGACGGTAAAGTTGGTGTTGGTCTTGCTTGGGCGGCTGAGAAGCTCGGCAGAGACTCCTGGAAAGTTGCGTGGGAGGCTTATGAGGCTTGCTTGCGAGAAGGAACACTGTCTACCGCTAATGCAGATAAAGATGAGCTTGTTCCTGTTATTATTCGTGCTATGGAAAAACTTCCTACACCTGAAAAAATAACAACAGTAAGTGATGCACTTCGTATAGAGATTATTAAAATCTGGAAAGCTTATTCTCTTCTGAATTTTGGTCAGCTTGAAATGTTAGGTCAAGGTGAAGAAGAAAGAATTCTTAAATACATAGCACTTCTTGACAGTACAGACGATGATGAATTCATTGTTGGTCAACAACTTGCGGACTATCCTTTTGTTATATACAACGATTTTGAAGATATGACACTTGGTGCTCAGGCTTGGCAGATTGCTGATAATAAGAATGCTTATTCAACAGGTTTTACAAGTGTAAATGGAGTTCCTGCTGGTACCCACAACCCTGATGGCGGAGTTTTCACAATGGCAGAGGGTTGGAGACATACAAAAGGCTTTACAACTTATACAACAAATGGTAGTGTAAACATTACAAATGAAGGAGACTATGGTTATTCGCCAACTGACTCACAGGATGACGAAGAAATTATGGATAACAGACTTCATTATGATGCAGCTTATGCAGAAATTACCGATAATGGTTATCTTAACACTCATGCAGCAACAATGGATATTGATAGTTCGTTTACAACAAATAATCAAGATGGTGCATATCACACTGTTACTCTTACAAGACATGGTAAAGATTCTGCGAACTGGACTGAATTCCAGACAAACACTACAAATATTGATGGTCTTGGAATGTTGTCAACGCAGAATTCTAATGGTAACGAATCAATAGGTCTATCATTGATTATGTATGTTGACTTTACTGAACTTTCAAACTTCTATTTCACAACTAACATTTATACAAAGGATGAGGATGGTACACCTATTAAAGCCCGTCCTAACATGGGCGTCGCTCTTAATGATAATGCAAAGATTAATAACTGGAAATACTTCATTCTTGACCCTGAGACAGGTGAATGGGTTATTAACCATACAACAAGTCAGTGGTGTTTTACTTCAACAATGACTGATGCAAGTTGGGGCGATACATTAAGCCTTGATGGATATAAAGGTTACATTATGATTCCTCTTTATCACATTAAGGTTAAGCAAAGCGCTGTAAGTGAGCCAAAACTTGATGGTAATTCAGTATGGCTTAACAATATTTACGCAATCCAGTTCTGTATTGGTGGTAAAAACGCTGATTCACTTGACGGAAAGTCATTTACAATTGATAATATAGGCTTTACTTATGACCCTGCAGGTTACACAAACACAAGCATTTCGCACCCATCATATGCTGAAGTGTTTGATGCAAAATCACTTCCGGCAAAGCAATTTGAAGATGCAGTTAAGGCTATTGACCCTTATGACGCATCAACAATAAAAGCAAGATATGACGAAGCACTTGCAAAGTATACTGCTCTCGTTCCTTTCCAACAGAATAAAGTAGCAACCGCAAAGGCTATTCTTGATTCTTATGCAGGTTATGCTAATGATACTTCAACAATTCCAGTACCTCTTTACGACCCTGCTCAGCTTACAGATTTTGTAAATGGTCTCCCTGAAGCAATAAGAACAACGGTTGTTACAGGTGAAACAGATATTCCGTATCCGGGATTTACAAATGGTGCAGTAAATTATGGTTCCTTGGGAATTGACAAAACTACAGCCGAAGAAATAATTAAACATTATAATGAGAGCTATTGTAGATATACGGTGACTCAAAAAACAACAACTCTTGACCAAACAGTAAAAGAACAATTCCTGAATGCTTACAATATGGCAATGCGTATGACTCAAACTCTTGAAAGCATCAGAAGTGAAGTAATTATTGGTGAAGGTGAAGAGAAACCAAGTTTCTTGTCAGAAATCACAGGTCTTTATACTGTTAAATATGACTATAATGGTGATGGCGAACTTGAAAATTTAGATGATAGTGTGACCGATTCAAATCCATACAAGATTGGTAACTTTGTAAGTATAGAAGGAAGAGCGTTCGTCGAAGATTTCAAAGACAACAAGTACGAACCATTACAGTATTATTCAAAAGCAATGATGGAAGACGGCTCAATTTATTCACAGCTTGAGCATACTTCTCGTGGTTTCACTTATTTCCTTAAAAATACAGAAACCTACAATATTGATGGCGAAGAAATCAAGGGCGGTATTCTTACTTTCCGTGATAAGCTACAGACTGTTTATGATATAGCAAGTGACCATATCGCAAATGGTGTTCGTTTTTCAGCAGACGAGCTTCAATATGTGAAGGATATTCTTGAAGAGTATAACGCATTTCTTCCGGCATACTACAATGTTGAAGAACTTTATGAGCTTGAACAGGCAATTATCAGATTGTTCTCTGTAAGTGATATTTCAATTATGGATGCTGAAACAGATGGTAGTTCATTGGCTACGGTTACACTTAATAATAACGATGAAGAGTCAATGAAAGATACTGCTTATGTTGATTTGTCGTATATTGCGGCATTGCTTGACACAACAGTTACACTTCAAGCGGTTTCAGACTTAAAGCTTACACAAACTTCGGGCACAACATTTGCTGAACTTAATTCATTCACTGTTGAAGGCCTTACAGCAGATACTCCGTTGACATTGGGAGAATATGATAACTTGTATCCTGACGAAGTTTTTGCAAGAGTTCCGCTTCAAATTGCAGTTGACTCTGATATTGCAATAAAGGTTCCTAAAGATGCAGTTTACAAAGGTGGAATTACATTTAATGTCTACGAAACTGCAGATATCGACGCAGGTCTTACAGGTGATAACCTTGTTCCGATTGCAACATTCAATTTACCTGTAACCTTTACAGGTACACTTGCAATTGCTTATGAGGTTACAATCCCTGCAACAGTTGTGGTTGATTGGGATGACTCATCAGATATAGATGTTTCATATTCTGTTGAAGCAACGCTTGGTAGTAATGAGCTTTCAGTAAGCGTAAGTAATGATGGAACTGATAAACTTATCAATGACGACACAGGAATAACCTATGAATTAGCTTATTCAAAGGCTAATTTTGGTACAGAAACATTTACGGGCGATGTAGCCGATGGAACAAAACCAACCAATGCACCAAGCATTACAGTTACAGGTTGGGACAGCGTTCCTGTTGGTAAATATAGTACACAGTTGACTTATACAGTCGACATAACAAGTTAATAAGGGGAGGAGATGACAGAAATGAAAAAATTCTTTTCAGTAGGATTAGCGGCTGTAATGCTTGTACTTTGCATTATGCCGGTATTCGCTAGTAGTCAGTCTATGGAAATTTCCACAAAGGCTGACCGAGCAGAATACGAACTAACTTATCCTGCAGATATTGAAATTCCGTGGCAAACAACTGCTATGGACATTGGTGAAGTAACGGCAACCAAAATGCTTATTGAACCTAGCAAGATGGTAAAGGTTTCAGTTTCTTCACAAAACAATTTCAAACTGGTAAATGAAGCAGATAGCGAAAAAACTATTGCATACAGTTTGCTTAGCGAAGACATCTCTTTCTTCCCCGGTGATTATGGTGAAAGTTTCACTCTTTCAGTAGAGGTTGAAGAAACAGAATGGCTTTACGCTGCAAGTGGTAAACACAGTGACATTTTAACATTCACTGCTGAATACACCGACGCAGTTTAATATGTATTTTAATCTTAAAAAGGAGTAATATATTATGAAAAAGATTTTATCATTCGCAATGGCACTTGTTATGATGATGGCTGTTATGGTTCCAGCATTTGCAGTTGAACTTAACGCTAATCCTGACAGTGCAGACGTAGTTATCGACACATCAACATTAAAAGACACTGATGGTGATGGTGTCGGCGACAAAGAAGCAGAAGAATACACAATTACAATCCCTGCTGACACAACAATTCCTTGGGGTACAGAAGAAACTGATGTTTCATACACAGTTGAATCACACCTTAAGAGAGATGGCAGAGTTAAAGTTACAGTGTCAGGCGCATTAGTTATGAAAACTGTTGACAGTGCTTATGAAATCCCTTACGCACTTGCAGGTGAAGGCATTACTTTCTCAGCAGATGTTCCTACAATTTACCCTGCAGCAACAAAGACAGTTACAGTTGCAATTTCTGCAGATAACTGGAATACAGCAGTTGTTGAAGAATACAGTGATATTATCACATATACAGCAGAAATTGAAAGAGTATAATTTTATAAATAATAAAAGGAGATATAGATTATGAAAAAAGTTATTTCTTTAGTAATGGCACTCGTTATGATGATGGTTGTTATGGTTCCTGCTTTTGCAGAAGAACTCAACGCTAATGTACAGTCAGGTACTGCAACAGTTCAGACAGATACATCTGCAATTACAGGCGATGGTACTTATACAGTTACTTATCCTGCAACAATGAACATTGTTTGGGGCACTGCAACAACAAACTTTGATTATAAAGTTAATTCAAACCTTAGAACAGGTAAAGCAGTTCAGGTTGTGGTTGCTGATACAGGCGACGGACTTAACATGGTAAACGCTGATAACGCTACTCTTGCTTATACTCTTGGCGGTACAACTACAGGTAAAACAACAGGTCCTGTTGTTACAAATGCAACATTTAATTATAGTATCAATGTTGATGCAACAGTTTGGAATGCAGCAGCTATTGATACATATAGCGATACACTTACATTCACATCAACAGTTGTTGATGCATAATTTAATGGTCAGGAGATGCATTTTATGAAAAAGATTATTTCATTAGTTCTTGCCCTCATTATGATGATGGCAATTTGTGTTCCTGCTTTTGCTACAAAAACACTTGATGTTAATGCACAGTCAGGCAGTTCAACAGTTTTAGTTGACGGTGTTGCAGACAAAGGCGATGGAACATACTCAGTTGAAATTCCTGCAGCAGTTGACCTTACTTGGGGTGATACAACAAAAGCAGGAGCGTATAAGATTACAAGCCAGGTGCAGACCGACAAACGCGTTAAGGTTTCACTTGAAAAGGCAAAAGACCTTACAAACGCTGCAAACGAAACAATCGAATTTGTAGTTGCTGACGCTACAACAGGTATTGCAAATAGTGCAGTTGTAAACAATGAGTCTCACACATTCAACCTTACAATTGATGCAGGTGAATGGGCAGCAGCTTCAATCGCTACTTATGAAGGAACAATCACATTTACAGCAGAGCTCGTTAACGCTTAATTGTTTGAAATGAGGGCTTAATATGAAAAAAATACTTTCATTAGCTCTGGCATTTGTGCTGATGTTTATAATCTGCGTTCCAGTTTTTGCAGCCACTCTTGATGCAACTACATCAATGGGCAGCACCCCTGTAAGAGTTGACGGTTCAACAGTTGGTGCATCTTTTACAGTAACAATACCTGCTACTGCTACAATTACTTGGGGACAAACAGAAGAAGAAATTGAATATTCAGTTTACAGTCAATTGGCAACAGGAAAAGGTGTAAAAGTTACGGTAACTGCTGATACTGATGGTAAAATGAAAAATGCTACTAATACCGCATTCCTTGAATATTCTTTAAAAGAGGGTACAACAGAATACACTACAAAAAATTCTGTTATTCTTCCTGAAAACGCAGAAACATCAAGCGTAATGGTGCAGATTCCTACTACTAATTGGGAGAAAGCATCAATTGATAATTATGTGGGAACATTAACATTCAATGCAGAGCTTACAGATATTTAATAGATTTCATAAAAGAGGTAATTAAAATGAAAAAGATTTTAGCAATTGCTATGGCTATTGTAATGATGATGGCAATCTGTGTTCCTGCTTTTGCAGCTGTTACAGGTGGCTCAAATGCAGGTAGTGATACAATAATCAATACAGATACAAAGAAAGATACTGACAATGACGGTATTGGTGATACTGAGGCAGCTTGGTATACAGTTACAATCCCTGCAACTCAGACACTTCCTTGGGAAGCAACTTCAACTGACATTGAATATGCAGTTGCAAGTCAGCTTAAAACAGGTGACGCAGTTAAGGTTACAGTAACTGACGCTGATGGTGCTTATAAAATGACAAGCACAGCAGGTGGCTCACTTGGTTACACACTTGAAAATGCAATATTCACAGCAGATTCAGCAGTTTATGATGATACAGCAAAGGTAACAGTTAAAGTTGCTCTTAACGATTGGAAATCAGTTGCAATCGATAGCTACACAGACACTCTTACATTTACAGCAGAAATCGCTTAATTCAAAGGAGTAAATTATTATGAAAAAGATTATTTCTATTGCATTAGCACTCGTTATGATGATGGCAGTTACGGTTCCTGCATTTGCAGAAACGGCTGTTCTCGGTGAAAATATTGTTAATGTTGAAACAACTTATAATGCATCAACAGACGCATCATACACAGTTCAAATCCCTGCAACAATTTCAGTTGTTTGGGGTGACGAAACAACAACTTATGATGCAAGCTATTCAGTTACATCACAACTTCTTGTTGGTGCTTCGGTTAATGTTGATGTTGCTTATGATGCTGATACTGATGACGCAAACAACGGTATTATGACTAATGCTGATACAACAGCAACACTTAAATATACACTTACAGGTGCAGGCGAAACAACATTTACAGGCGTAAATAACGGTGCAAAAGCATCTGACATGGGTGGAACAGACGCAACAATTACAGTTGCAGGGTTCGGAGCTGCTCCAGTTGGTGCATATACAGGTACAATCACATACACTGTAGAGTATTCTGCATAATAAACTCCGTGATTTTTCTAAAAAGAATTAGTTAAGGAGGTGGATTTCATTGAAAAAAGCAATTAGTATCATTGTGGCTTTAGCTATGGTATTTGTTATGGCGATACCAGCATTTGCCGGAAATACGGTTATTTCAACATCAGTTCCTTATGAGCACTCAGTTACCATTATTTATAATGATGGCGGTTATGTGCTTGTAAATGGTAAGTTATGCCCTGATGGTACACAATTTAATATTAATAGATTTGGTGAAATCGACCTTGGCGTAATTTATGAAAACGGCTATCACATTGAAAGCATTGAAGTAAATGGCGCTGATGTTACAGAACAATTTGTCAGTGGCAATCTTAAAATTACAAATATTGTTAATGATGTCTTTGTTAAAGTTGTTTTTGAAAAATGTTCTTCTGACCCTAACGATAAGTGTAGCAAGGTGGATATTGAAGGTACTGTTTATCTTGGTAAGAAAGAAGTCAAAGGTGCCGAGTTAAGCTTTGACTTTGGCAGTGTAACAGCAAAAACCAATGCTGATGGTCGATATCTTGTGAAAGATATTGCCGATGGTAAACATCTTGTTACAATTTCAAAAGATGGCGAAGTTCTTGCAAATATTTCTTTTGTAATTGAAAGAGCAGATGTTAAGGAAGTAACTCTTACAACTGCATCTGACGGCACACAAGTTGTACTTGTTCCTTTTGATGCTGAAAAGATTTATTTAGATTTTAACATTGTAGATAATGACAAGAATGGAATTCCTGATAAGGACCCTGACGATACTGACCCGGGGGACCCTAATGTTCCTGAGTTTAAAGACCCTGATGGTGACCCTGATATTCCAAATCCTAACGTAACTCCTGACCCTGATGATGATGGTGACGGAATTCTTGATAAGGATGACCCTGACCACCCAAATCGTGATACAGACGGCGATGGTTTGCCAGACGCAATCGACCCTGATGACGATAATGATGGACTCGATGACGACAATGACTTAGATGACGACGGCGACGGCATACCTGATAAAAACGACCCGAATCATCCTGACCGTGACACAGATAGTGACGGTGTTCCTGATAGAAGTGACCCTGACGATGATGACGACGGTATTTTTGATACAAAAGATACTGACGACGATAACGACGGTATTCTTGACCAGGACGACCCTGACCATCCTGACCGTGATACAGACGGTGACGGTATTCCCGACAGCGTTGACGACGATGATGACAACGACGGTCTTCCTGATGGAAATGATGATTTAAATAATATTCCTGACCCTGATGATGATGGCGACGGTATTCCCGATAAAGATGACCCTGACCATCCTGACCGTGATACAGACGGTGATGGTACGCCTGACAGAATCGACGACGATGACGATAACGATGGCATAAAGGATGACGACGATTCAGATGATGATAACGACGGCATTCCAGATAGGGACGACCCTGACCATCCTGACCGTGATACAGATGGTGATGGTACACCTGACAGAATCGACGATGATGACGACAATGACGGCATTGATGACGATAGGGACGCAGACGACGACGGTGACGGAATTCCTGATGTAGATGACTCCGACAGTCCGGAGCGTGATACTGATGGTGATGGTATTCCTGATATCGAAGACGACGATGACGATAACGATGGTCTTCCTGACGGACCACTTTATGATGGTGACAATGACGATGACGGCGATGATGATAAAAAGGATACAGACGGCGACGGTATTCCTGATAAGGATGACGACGATGACGATAATGATGGTATCACTGATTCAAAAGACCCCGATTCAGACGGCGACGGACATATTGATGATTATGACGGAACACCTGATGGTGACGAAGATAACGATGGCGTTGTAATCACAATCGGAGGGCCTAAAAAAGATGTTCCTATTATTGATATTCCATACACATTCGTTGAGTACTTTGGTCAACCAATTACAATTATTTCATTAATGGCTTTGAGCTTGTTTTTCTTTATTCTAATTATCTTTAAACGAAAAAAAGACGAAGAAGATGAACGCGAAGTTATTGTTGAATAAAGGTTTAATTAAAAAGCAGACTATTAGTCTGCTTTTTTTTATTGCATTTTACAATTTAATGTGATAAAATACTAACATAAATTTTGGAAGGGGAATCTTCATGGATTTAAGAAAGATTATTGACAAAAAAGATGAAGCTGCACAATTTATGATTGATGAAATCACTCATATTTGCAACAAGTTTGAAAAAAGAGGTCCAGGTTCTTATGGCGAACAACAGGCTTGTGAATATATGGCTGAGCAGTTAAAGGAATTAGGCTGTGAAACAACATATGTTGATGAGTTTAAAGAAAACCCAGGCTCATTCTTTGGTTGGATTTATTTTACAATTACATTCTGCTTCTTAGCTCTTGCATCATATTTCTTTATGCCTGTGCTCTCAATTGTATTTATTGTTTTAGGTCTTGGACTTTGCGTATTACAGTTTGGTCTTTATAAGAAAACAGTTGATAAGTTCTTCAAAGAAAAAATTGGTCACAATGCAGCAGGATTTAAAAAGCCAACAGGCGAAGTAAAAAGAAGAATTATCTTCAACGGACACCCAGATGGCGCTTGGGAATGGCCATTCAAATATATGTTTACATATCTTGGCTTTGATATTCATATGATTGTTTGCTTTATCGGTGCTTTCTACACAGTTGGTATTGCAATTGCTAAAGTAGCAGGTGCTTTTGCAGAGAATCCTGAACTTGGCACAAAACTTGGTCTTTGGGGTCTTGCTTTTGTACCATTCTGGTTTGGACTTTACTTTATGTGGAACAGAAATAAGATTGTTGATGGTGCTAACGATAACCTTTCAGGTTGCTATATTGGTATCGCAATCCTTAAAGCTCTTAAAGATGAAGGCATTGAGCTTGAAAACACAGAAATCGGCGTTGTTCTTACAGGTTCAGAAGAAGCAGGTCTTCGTGGTGCAAAAGCATGGTGTGAAGCACATGCTCATGAATTTAATGATGTTCCAACATTCGTTTATTCTTATGATACAATCACACAGCCTGAATATATGCAGGTAAACTATCGTGACCTTAACTCAACAGTTAAAGTTGATAAAGATGTTTCAGACCTTTACTATGAAGCTTGTCAGGAACTCGGCATTCACTGTGGCAAGGGTGTAGTTCCACCACTCGGCGGTGCAACTGACTCAGCAGCGTTTGCACAAGCAGGCATGCGTTCAACAGGTGTTACAGCTCTTAACCATGCTCTTCCTGATTTCTATCACACAAGACTTGACACTCCAGATGCACTTAACAAAGGCTGTCTTGCAGATTGCTTTGCAGCAAGTGTTAAAGTTCTTGAAATGTTTGACAATGGCGCAAAACAGTAATTTTCTAAAATTAAACTCTCCTATGAAAATAGGGGAGTTTTTTATGTTTATTTTTTGTTAAAATATGATTGAAATAACCATTGCGTTGTGCTATAATTATAACATTATAATATGAAAGAGGGATTTTATGAAACTCAATGGCCTTTTGCATAAGGTTTATGGCACAAATCCTAATGACCCTTCAAGTCTTCAACCCAAAGAAGCACTTGCTTATGGTATTGCAGGTTTTGGCCAGAACTTTGTTTGCACAATCATCGGTTCATACCTTACAATCTTCTTGACAGACGCTCTTCTTTTCGGTGCTGAAGGTGTTACAATCGGTACTCTTACAGGTTCAATGGCAGTTGCTTATTTGATGCTTGGTACTCGTATTTTCGATGCTTTCAATGACCCAATCATGGGCTCAATCGTTGACAAGACAAGAACAAAGTGGGGTAAATGTCGTCCTTACCTTAAATGGATGGCTATTCCAATTGCAATTATGACAATTGCATGTTTCTTACCTGTATTCCAGGCAAAAGCAACATCAACATTTATTATTATTGCAATTATTTATGTTATTTGGTCTGTTGTTTACACAGTTGCTGACGTTCCATATTGGGGACTTTCAACATGTATGACCAATGACACGGTTGTTCGTGGCAACCTTCTTACAATCACTCGTCTTCTTTGCACATTGGGTGCTGGTATCGTTACTGTTTTTATTCCAATTATTACAAACGGAATTACAGCAAAGTTTAAGTACACAGCAGATATGCTTGACCAGATTAAGGTTGACAAAGCTGCTGAAATTGCTAATCTTGTTGAAAAACAGGGACTTACTGTTGAAGAAGCAGCAAATACATTCATTAACACAGTTATTAAGGGTCAGGAAATCGCTAATGCTGACACTCTTAAATGGACATATTTCATTGCAGCAGCAGTTCTTGTTGTTGCAGCAGTTCCAATGTTCTTCTATGGCTTCAAGAATACAAAAGAACGTTTCACAGCAGATGATAACCCACCAAGCTTTGGTCACAATATGAAACTCCTTTTCAAGAACAAAGAACTTCTTCTTATCGTTCTTTCAGGTATTTTCGGTGGCGCAAGAATGGTTTATACATACACAGGCGGTCTTTATTTTGCAAAGTATGTTCTTCAAAACGAAGGTATGTATAGCTTGATTACTCTTCTTGTTGTTCCAGGTGGTCTTGTGGCATCTCTTCTTGTTCCATGGATGTCAAAGAAATTCACAAAGAAATGGGCTTATATTGCAGTTCACATCTTTGGTGGTCTTGTAATGGGCATTATGTATTTCGTTGGCTACGATGCTCCATGGAAGCTCGTTATCGCAGCAATCGCTCTTGTTCTTCTTGGTATCCCACAGGGTGTTAACAACATCATCACTTATGCTATGATTGGTGATACAGTTGACTATCTTGAATGGAAAACAGGCGAGCGTGGTGAAGGTATCTGCTTCGCTATGCAGACTCTTATCAATAAGATTGGTATGGCTGTTGGTGCTTTCATTGGTGTTATCTCATTCGCAGCAGCAGGAATCAATGCTGAAACAGGTTATATCTCAGCAGAAGGCGCACAAACTCTTTGGAATATGCTTGTTCTTTCAGGCGTTATCAGTATGTTTGCTTGCGCAGTTCCAATGTTCTTCTATACAATTACAGAAAAACGTCAGGCTGAAATGGTTGCTGAAATCGAAGCAAGAAAAGCAACTAAATAATTACTTAAATAAATATCGGACGGTGGTAGGTGACTATCACCGTTCTTTTTTGGTGTATTATGAAATATGAGAATATATTTAAAGGTGTTTTTATAGAAAGACCTAACAGATTTATTGCGATTTGTGAAATCAATGGTGAAAAAGAAATTTGCCATGTAAAGAATACAGGCAGATGCAAAGAATTGTTAGTTAAAGGTGCAACAGTTTATTTGCAGAAAAGCAATAATCCAAACAGAAAAACCAAATATGATTTAATTGCTGTATATAAAGGTGATAGACTAATAAATATGGATAGTCAAGTGGTAAATAAAGTTGCCCTTGAATTTATGCCAAAACTTTTTAGTGATATTAAAAAGATAAAACCTGAATATAAATACGGCAACTCTCGCTTTGATATTTATCTCGAAACTGAAACAGAAAAGATTTTGGTTGAGGTAAAAGGTGTAACTCTTGAAAAAGACGGTATAGTGCGCTTTCCTGATGCTCCTACTGAGCGTGGAGTGAAACATCTCAATGAACTGCAAAAAGCCGTTACAGAAGGATATAGAGCCCATGTTTTGTTTGTTGTTCAAATGAGTGATGTGAAATTCTTTGAACCTAACAGAGAAACACATCCGCAGTTTGCCGATACATTAAAACAAGCAATAGAAAATGGCGTAATACCATTAGCTTATAATTGTGCTGTGACACCAGATACCATTGAAATTCGAAATTCAATTCTCATAAAGATATAAAAAAACCGTAGTCGATTTGACTACGGTTTTTGTTTATATTCAAATGTGTTTGAATTAACCGAATTGTGAAAGCAAGAAACCTGCTGCAACGGCAGAACCGATAACACCTGCAACGTTGGGACCCATTGCGTGCATCAAAAGGAAGTTTGATGGGTTGTATTTTCTGCCTTCTGTTTGAGAAACACGAGCTGCCATAGGAACAGCAGAAACACCGGCTGAACCGATAAGTGGGTTAACTTTACCACCTGTGATTACATTCATAAGTTTAGCAAAGAGAACACCACCAGCAGTTGAGAATGCGAAGGCAAGCAAGCCGATTCCTATAACAAGCATTGTTTTTACATTAAGGAATGCAGAGCCTTCTGCGGTTGCACCAACTGTTGTGCCAAGCAAAATTGTAACAATATTGCAAAGTGAGTTTTGTGCCGTGTCTGAGAGTCTGTCAGTAAGTCCTGTTTCTTTGAAAAGGTTACCAAGCATAAGGAAACCAAGGAGTGGAGCAACTGAAGGGAGAATAAGAACACAAATAACTGTAACAACAATTGGGAAAATAATTTTTTCAGCTTTACTAACTGTGCGAAGCTGATTCATCTTAATTTCTCTTTCTTTTTTAGTTGTAAGCATCTTCATGATAGGTGGCTGAATTAATGGAATAAGAGCCATATATGAATATGCTGCAACTGCGATAGAACCTAATAGGTGAGGAGCAAGTTTTCCTGTAAGGAAAATTGCAGTAGGACCATCTGCACCACCGATTATGGCAATAGACGCTGCTTCTTCAGGTGTAAATTGACCAGAAAGCATAGCAACAATAAATGCAACATAAATACCTAACTGTGCAGCAGCGCCAAGCAAAAGGCTTGATGGGTTAGCAAGAAGCGGTCCAAAGTCTGTCATTGCACCCACACCCATAAAGATAAGGCAAGGGAATATACTTGACTTAACACCTGCATAGATAAGTCTTAAAACACCTGTGTCATACCAATGTGCATTAGGGTCAGCAAAAGGATTGTTATCACCGACAAATGACATTCCCGTAGGGTCTGCCATAATTTCTGGATAGATGTTTACAAGGAGCATACCGAATGCAATAGGCACCAAAAGCAGTGGCTCAAATTTCTTAACTATTGCAAAAAATAGAAGAACAAAAGCAACTACAATCATTATCCAGTTTTTGTCAGGCAAATTAACAAAGTTGGATTGATTAAAAAGCTCAATAAGAGCATTAACTATTTGCATGCTTGCACCTCATTAACCGATAACTGCAAGAACTTCGTCAGTAGCAACTGATGCACCTTTTGTAGCAATAACCTGCTTAACAGTACCAGCGCAAGGAGCAACGATTTCATTTTCCATCTTCATAGCTTCAAGAATGAAGAGAACATCACCTTCGTTAACTGCTTGACCATTTGAAACATTTACTGAAAGAACTGTACCAGGCATTGGAGCAACAACCTTTGTACC
This sequence comes from Candidatus Fimenecus sp., assembly GCA_045632525.1. Taxonomy (GTDB): domain Bacteria; phylum Bacillota; class Clostridia; order Oscillospirales; family Acutalibacteraceae; genus Fimenecus. Next base: position 1,317 of record JAZQWV010000053.1, on the reverse strand, counting down.
ATCGCCAACTGCTACAGGTGCAGGTGCTGCTGCAGGAACAGGAGCTACTTCAGCAACAGGAGCAGCTACAGGAGCTGGTGCAGCAACAGATGCTACAGGAGCTGCAACTACAACAGGAGCTGCTGATGGAACAACAGCAGTAACAACTGCCTCGTTAAGCTCGTTTACTTCTACTTCATAATCATTTCCGTTTAATGTAACTACATATTTCATTGTTATATTCTCCTTTATTTCTCAATAAGTTTAATTGATTTGAAAACAAGTCTATCAAGAGGTATTCCTGATTCTTTACTTGTGATAGCCATAACCTTAGCTGCAGTTTCTTCGTCTGTCTTATAAAGCTCTGGTGTATCACAAAGTCTAATTGACTTAAAGTTAAGTCGTTCAAGCGGGATGTTGGTTTGATGGCTAATGATAGCCATAATTGATGCCGCTGTTTTAAAGTCTGTTTTATAAAGTTCAAGAGTATCATCAAGTTTTATTGAACTAAAAGCCAATCGTTCAAGCGGAATTCCACTTTCGTGACTAACAATAGCCATAATTGATGCTGCAGTTTTATAGTCTGTTTTGTAAAGTGTAAGACCATTATAGTTTTGCACTGGCACTGATTCAACAACTGATTTTGGAGCGACAATTTTTGCTTCATCAGGTTTTTGTTCAGCTTTTTGTTCAACTTTTTTAGGTACTGATTTTTTAGCGCCACCTTCAACAGCTTGAATTGCTTTTGAAAGTAAAACAATAATAACTGCAAGAATAATAAGAACGATCAAAACGACAATAAAACCGGTAACAGAAATGCTTAAGATTTCTGGTAATTCCATATTTGTCATTTTATGTCCTCCTTAGTCGATTCTCTTGATTGAATATTTGAATGTGTTCTTTTCTTTTTCTGCTCTTGCCTCAAAGAATTTTTCAGCTTGTTGAGGGAATGCGATATATGAAAGAACATCTTCGTCAGATTTAGCTACATTGCCAAGTTCTGCTTTAGTCTGTTCAAATGCTGGCTCAAGAGTATCTGCAAAACGGCAAGTAATAGGGGAATCGTCACCAAGAACTTTTTTCTGAAGGTCTGCGTCGATTTCACCAGGAGCCTTACCATATTCGCCCTTAATATAAGCCTTGATTTCTTTTGAAATGTTCTTATATCTTTCGCCAACAAGAACGTTTGTAACAGCCTGATTACCAACCATCTGGCTAAGAGGAGTTACAAGTGGTGGATAACCCATATCTTTTCGAACTTGAGGAATTTCAAGAAGAGCTTCTTCCATTCTATCAAGTGCATTCATATCTTCAAGGTTTGCCATCATATTTGAAAGC
>JAZQWV010000052.1:0-6550 GCA_045632525.1 Candidatus Fimenecus sp. | reverse complement strand
ATATTGTATAAGTGTTGTTTTTTTCTTATCAAATAATACCCCAGACTCATCACTTGAATAATCTTCGTTATTACTATCTACAATAATATCGGTAAGGCTTGTACAACCTCTAAACGAAGATGAACCAATTGATGTTACACTATCAGGGATTGTTACATTTGTGAGGTTTGTACAACCATTAAACGCATACGAACCAATTGATGTTACGCTATCAGGGAGTGTTACATTTGTGAGGCTTGTACATTCTGAAAAAGTACCTTTACTAATTTTTGTCACACCATCAGGAATTATTACATTTGTAAGGCTTGTACAAACTAAAAATGCATAATTGCCAATTGATGTTACACTATCAGGGATTGTTACATTTGTGAGGTTTGTACAACCATTAAACGCATACGAACCAATTGATGTTACGCTATCAGGGATTGTTACATTTGTGAGGCTTGTACAAGCTGCAAACGCATACGAACCAATTGATGTTACTGTATATCTATCAATTATTGATGGAATTACAACATCTGTTGAAGAGCCTGTATAATTTGTAATAGCAGCATTACTACCACTAACAGTATAAGTAAAATCACCACTTGTTGCCGCAAAGGATGTAATAGTATATGCTGGTAGCATTGTAATCAACATTACAACTGCTAAAAACATTGACAAAATATGTTTTTTCATTTCGATTGCCTCCAAAACATTAATGGTATTATTTTAGACTTTTTTTGGGGTTTTTACAAGAGATAAAAGGTACAAGAATATGCGTTTTGAATTGGTAATTGTGACGAAAACGACATCGTTGTGAATTTTATTCTCTCTCCCTCCGTCTTTGCCTACGGCAAATCCACCTCCCTCGGCAGAGGGAGGCATAAATTAAGCGGAATTTTACTCCCGCTCAAAATATTTTTATCTCATTTTCTTTTTCATACAATGTTTATCAAAACTTGGGTTGAATGCATAGAAGTTTTTGCTATCGAGTTTATCTGTCATCAACTGCAAACCTTCGCCAAATCTTTGATAATGCACAATTTCTCTTTCTCGCAAGAATTTAATTGGGTCGCGTACATCAGGGTCATCAACAAGACGAAGAATATTGTCATAAGTCGTTCTTGCTTTTTGCTCTGCCGCAAGGTCTTCGTGAAGGTCTGTTATAACATCACCTTTTGACTGAAAATACATTGCAGAAAATGGCGTGCCACTTGCTGCAACTGTGTAAAGTCCTGTTGTATGGTCAACAAAATACTTGTCAAATCCGCTTTTCTTAATCTCATCAATTGAAAGATTTCGTGTAAGTTGATATACAATAGCGCCCACCATCTCTAAGTGAGAAAGTTCTTCGGTTGCTATATCCGTTAGAAGTCCTTTAAGTTCTGGCAACGGCATTCCGTATCTTTGAGAAAAATATCTCATTGATGCTGCAAGTTCTCCGTCAGGACCGCCAAATTGCGAAATAATGACTTGTGCAAGTTTAGGATTTGGATTTTTAATCTTTACTGGATATTGTAATTTTTTCTCATATTGAAACACTAACAATCACACTCCATATATTCCCAAGGCCAAGGATTTTTAACCCATGCAAGTCCGCTACCCGACTCGTGTGTCAACGGACCAAAACATTCTTCATATTCTGCTGTCAATTCTTTTGCGCGTTCAGTATATTTTTTATGCATTTCTGACGCTTTTTCATCGCAAGGATGTGTATCAAGATATAAATGAAGCTCCCAAGCTGCAAATTTTACACTTGAAAGTTCTCTCATAAGTTTGCATTTATCCACAACATTTACCCCCATAGAATTTTTTGTCGAGTTCAGGGAAAAGTGTTCCGTTATTGAGCGCTTCAACACAAGTATAAGTTACAAGTTCTGTCTGAAAAGGAACATAAGCCATTGCTATTACCGGACAATTTGGTAATTTCGGCATTTCTTCACAAATACAATTCATTGTTTTTGTTTCCATATATACTCTCCTTCATTTTATTTTGTGCAACGCACTATTACATCATATTCTTTTAAATCTGTTATGTTACTAATATTGAAAAACAATCAATTAAGTGTTAAAATATTTTTTGAGGTGTTGGATTTGGATAACGAAAACAAAAATTCAAGAATAAAAGATTTTGTTGAATATCTTCGTAGTGACGAATTTAAAATAAAAACCATAACATTTTGTTGTATCGTAATGGCAGCAACGCTTGTATTAATAGCCGGTGAACTTTATAACATATATAAAGGGATTAATGCTGTAACCGATTTACTCAAAGATGGTGAATACAACAAGGTTGTGGAAGTTTTTCACGACGAAAAGACGCCAGAAGATGTTTTGCCTATTTTGGGTGTAGTTTCTACAACTGAGAATGCAGATGATGTTGTAGAAGAAATAGACGAAACAGAAAAATCCACAAACAAGAAAACAGATTCAACTTCAACTACTACATCAAAGCATGAAACCACCACAAATACAAACAATACTACAACAAAACCGCAGTCAAAAACCAAAACATATGTGATAAATAAAAACAGTAAGAAAATTCACACTAATGACTGCTCTTTTGTTGACAGAATGAAAGAAGAAAACAAACAAATAGTTCAACTTACAAACGATGAACTTAATAATTATTTAAATGACGGCTACACTACTTGTAGTTCATGCGGAGGATAAAAAATGGATATTAAAGAAATACTTTCAAAGGTTGACCACACATTATTATCACAAAATGCAACATGGGATGAAATCAAAGCAATTTGTGATGACGGAATTAAATATGAAACAGCATCCGTTTGTATTCCAGCTTCTTATGTAAAACAAGCAAAGGAATATGTGGGTGAAAAATTTGCAATATGTACAGTTATTGGGTTTCCAAACGGATACAGCACAACTGCAACAAAGGTTTTCGAAACTGCAGATGCTATAAAAAATGGTGCAGATGAAATTGATATGGTTATCAATGTCGGTTGGTTAAAAGATAAAAAATATGATGAAATTTTAAATGAAATCAATGAAATAAAAGATGCTTGTAATGGCAAAATTTTAAAAGTAATTATTGAAACTTGCTTACTTACGGATGAAGAAAAAATCAAGATGTGTGAAATTGTTTCAAATTCAAATGCTGATTACATCAAAACATCAACAGGATTTTCAACTGCCGGTGCTACAAAATCTGATATTGAACTTTTCGCAAAACATACTACTAATGGCAAAAAAATCAAGGCTGCTGGTGGTATTGCATCAATTGAAGATGCTGAAGATTTCATAAATCTTGGTGCATCAAGACTTGGCACAAGCAGAATTGTAAAAATCGTTAAAAATGAACAAGGTAGTGGATATTAATGAAATATAATCGAGTATTTCTCATTGTTCTCGATAGCTTTGGAATCGGCAATGCACCTGATGCAGATAATTTTGATGATTCAGGCGCAAATACACTCAAAAGCATTTCAAAATCGGCAAAATTCAACATTCCAAACTTAAAAAAACTTGGACTTTCAAATATTGATTGTGTTGATTTTAAAAACTATGATTCCCCTATCGGCAAATTCGGTGCATTACAGGAATTATCTAATGGTAAAGACACTACAATCGGTCATTTTGAAATTGCAGGTATTATTTCAGATAAACCAATGCCAACATACCCTGATGGTTTTCCTGAAGAAATAATCAAAGAGTTTGAAAAACAAACAGGTTGCGGAACTCTTTGTAACAAGACATATTCGGGTACTGAAGTTATTGCCGATTATGGTGAAGAACACATCAAAACAGGCAAACTGATTATCTATACATCTGCTGACAGTGTTTTTCAGATTGCGGCACATACCGATATTGTTCCACTTGAAAAACTTTATGATTATTGCAGAATTGCAAGAAAAATTCTTGTAGGTGAACACGCAGTCGGTCGAGTTATTGCAAGACCTTTTAATGGTGAATATCCATTTACAAGAACAGCGGACAGACACGATTTTTCTGTCGAACCACCTGCAGAAACAATTCTAGATAAGTTAAAATCAAATAATTATTCTGTTATATCGATTGGAAAAATAGCAGATATTTTTGCAAATCGCGGAACAACTGAAAGTTACTATACCCACTCAAATAATGAAGGTATGGTAAAAACTCTTGAATTAGCAGATAAAGACTTTACAGGTCTTGTATTTACAAATCTTGTTGATTTTGATATGAAATATGGACACAGACGAGATGTTGACGGTTACGCAAATGCAATAAGCGAATTTGATAATTGGTTAAATGATTTTATACCAAAAATGAAAAATGATGATTTATTGATTATTACTGCTGACCACGGTTGTGACCCTGCATTTAAAGGCACAGACCATACAAGAGAGCAAGTACTAATTTTAATGTATTCACATAATATTGAAACTGAAAATCTTGGTACAATAAAGGGTTACAATTATATAAGTAAAGTTATATCAGACAATTTTGATTTAAGGTGATATTATGAATAAAAAGGACCTTTTTAATATGGCAAAAGATGCAATGAAAAATTCTTATGCTCCATATTCGAATTACAATGTAGGTGCTGCTTTATTGTGTAAAAATGGTAATTTATACAATGGCTGTAATATCGAAAATGCATCATATTCATTAACGAACTGTGCTGAAAGAACTGCACTTTTTTCTGCCATTGCAAATGGTGAAAAAGAGTTTGAAGCAATCTGTGTTGTTGGCGGTAAAAACAGTGAGATTACTGATTATGCAATGCCTTGTGGTGCTTGTAGACAGGCTTTAGCAGAATTCTGTAATGAAGATTTTAGGGTGTATGTCGGCATAAATGAAAACGATATTAAAGAGTACAAATTAAGTGAACTTATCCCCTTTTTATTCAACAAATCAAAATTAGGTGAATAATATGAGAATTTACGATATTATTGAGAAAAAGCGTGACGGACAAAAGCTGACAAAAGAAGAAATAGATTTTTTTGTTCAGGAATATACAAAAGAGAATATTGAGGATTATCAGGCTTCTGCACTTCTTATGGCTATTTTCATAAATGGAATGGACGAAGAAGAAACAGTAAATCTTACTGAAAGTATGGCTAAATCAGGCGATATGCTTGATTTATCAGCCATTGCTGGAATTACTGCAGATAAGCATTCCACAGGTGGCGTTGGTGATAAAACATCACTTATTGTTGCACCTATTTGTGCTTCTCTCGGCATTAAAATGGCTAAAATGAGTGGTCGCGGACTTGGGCATACGGGTGGAACAATAGACAAACTTGAAAGTATTAAAGGTTTTAATGTTTCATTAGAAACTAAAGATTTCTTTAAACAAGTCAATGAAATCGGTGTTTCAATTATCGGTCAGACAGGGAATTTAGCTCCAGCTGATAAAAAGATTTATGCTTTGCGAGATGTAACAGCAACAGTAGACTGTATACCCCTAATAGCATCCAGTGTTATGAGTAAAAAGATTGCAGCCGGAGCTCGAAATATCGTTATTGACGTTAAATGCGGGAGCGGAGCATTTATGAAAAATCGCGAGGATGCTCTTTTATTGGCAAATTCACTGGTATCGATTGGACAACACTGCAATAGAAATATAGCTGCTGTAATAACTAATATGGACACACCTTTAGGATATGCAATCGGTAATTCCTTAGAGGTGGCAGAAGCCATAGAAGTTCTACAAGGAAATGGACCTAAAGATTTACGAGATATTTGTATTGAATTATCTACAATTTTACTTGAACTGATATTTGGTGCTGACTATAAAGATAAAGTAATTGAAACTTTAAATTCCGGTAAAGCATTTGAATTTTTCAAAAACTGGATAACCAAGCAAGGCGGTAGATTAAACGAACTAATTACAGATAGTGAATATTCTATAGAGGTTATTTGTACAAATACAGGTTATATTAATAGTATGAATTCAAAATTGATTGGCGAAACAGCAATGATTTTAGGCGCGGGAAGAAATAACGTAAATGATTCAATTGATCACAGCGCGGGAATAATTCTGAAAAAGAAAACCGGAGATTTCGTCCAAAAAGGTGATACGCTGGCTATAATCCAATCTAATAACAAAAATTCTATTGATACAGCTTATGAAATGTTGCAAAGAGCTATTACTATATCTGCAACAGCACCTATACAAAACAGGTTGATATATGAAATAATAAAATGACCCATTAAATGGGTCATTTTAAATATGATTTAATATTAATAAGTGATCCTTTGTTATAATAAATTCTTGTTACTCTTCTACTTATTCCGCAAATAAATTCATAATTAAATGAATAGGACTCATTTGCAACATCTTCTACCGAAATAGACTGTTCCCCACTTTTTCCTACGATAATAACTTCATCACCTATTTTTACGTCCTGCAAAGCAGATACGTCTACCATAAATTGGTCCATACAAACTCTGCCAATAATGGGGCAAATCACACCATTTATAATAACATTACCTTTACCTGAAAGACATCTGGGAAAACCATCGGCATATCCGACCGGAACTGTGGCAATAAGCATATCATCGTCAGCTACAAATGTATGCCCATAACTAACTCCGGTGCCTTTTTTTATCTTTTTAA
>JAZQWV010000051.1:0-22642 GCA_045632525.1 Candidatus Fimenecus sp. | reverse complement strand
GTATAACTTAATCTGATTTAATTTATTGGACGTGAAAAAATGACAAGGATTATTTTAAGTGGTGCACTTGGTAAAATGGGAAAAGCAATTACTGCTTGTGTATTAAACAGAAACGATTGTGAAATAGTTGCAGGCGTTGATATTGCAAACGAAGAAGCTTCCTTCCCTATTTTCAAATCATTTGATGAAATTAATGTAGATGCAGATGTGATTATTGACTTTTCTCATCCATCTTTACTTAATGATTTGCTTACTTTTGCAAAAGAAAAGAAAATCCCTACTGTAATTGCTACAACAGGACTTAACGAAGAACAAATTGAAGATATTAAGAATGCTTCAAGTGATGTTCCCCTCTTCTTTTCAGCAAATATGTCAATTGGTGTAAGTCTTGTATCTGAACTTGCCAAGAAAGCTGCAAAGGTACTTCAAGGAAGCTTTGATATTGAAATTGTTGAAGCACACCACAATCAAAAAATCGACGCACCAAGTGGTACAGCATTGATGCTTGCTGACTCAATTTCAGAAGCACTTGATGAAAAGCCAATTTACGAGTTTGACCGTCATTCAAAGAGAATGAAACGAACAAAGAATGAAATTGGTATTCATGCTGTTCGTGGTGGTACAATCGTTGGTGAACACGAAATTATCTTTGCAGGTCCTGATGAAGTAATTAAGATTTCTCATTCAGCATATTCAAAGCAGTTATTTGCAAATGGTTCAGTAAATGCAGGATTATTCCTTGTTGGCAAAGAACCAGGATTTTACTCAATGAAAGATTTAGTAAACGAATAATAAATCAAAATATAAAAAAGTAAGGCTTACTGAAATTAATCAGTAGGCCTTTTGTTATTCCAACTTATTAAGCTAAAATAGCCTTATAGAAGACTTTCTTACCCTTCTTAACGATTACATATCCTTTTTCAAAATCAGCCTTTGAAAGAGCTTTAAATGGCTCTGTAACCTTTTCGTCGTCAACAGAAACTCCACCCTGTTCAATAAGACGACGGCACTCACCTTTTGACTTTGCAATACCTGCCTTAATCATAATATCAGCAACAAGTACGCTATCGTCGTCAAAATCGTCTGCAGTAAGTTCTACTGTTGGCATATTCTCTGTATTACCTTTACCTGAGAAAAGTGCTCTTGCGCCTTCCTGAGCCTTATTAGCCTCTTCTTCACCGTGAACGAGCTTTGTAAGTTCAAATGCAAGGATTTCTTTTGCAGTATTTAACTGACTACCTTCCCAAGAGTCCATCTTTTCAATTTCTTCCATTGGTAAGAATGTGAGCATTCTAATACACTTAAGAACATCAGCATCATCAACATTTCTCCAATACTGATAGAAATCAAATGGTGATGTTTTTTCAGGGTCAAGCCAAACTGCACCTGACTGTGTTTTACCCATCTTTTTACCTTCTGAGTTAAGAAGAAGTGTAATTGTCATAGCATGAGCATCTTTACCAAGCTTTCTACGGATAAGTTCAGTACCGCCAAGCATATTGCTCCACTGGTCGTCGCCACCAAACTGCATATTACAACCATATTTTTGGAAGAGTTCATAGAAGTCATAGCTCTGCATAATCATATAGTTGAATTCAAGGAAAGAAAGACCTTTTTCCATTCTCTGTTTATAGCATTCCGCAGCAAGCATTCTGTTAACGCTGAAGCATGCACCAACTTCACGAAGCACATCAATATAGTTAAGGTCTAAAAGCCAGTCAGCATTATTAACCATAAGTGCTTTGCCTTCAGAAAAGTCAATAAAACGGCTCATCTGCTTTTTAAAGCAATCACAGTTGTGCTGAATTGTTTCTCTTGTCATCATTTGACGCATATCACTTCGACCTGATGGGTCACCAATCATAGCAGTTCCACCACCAATAAGTGCAATTGGTTTGTTACCTGCCATCTGTAATCTCTTCATAAGGCAAAGCGCCATAAAGTGACCAACATGCAAACTATCTGCAGTTGGGTCAAAGCCTATATAGAAGACTGCCTTACCATTGTTAACCATTTCTTTGATTTCATCTTCATTTGTTACCTGTGCAATAAGTCCACGAGCAACGAGTTCGTCATAAACTTTCATAATTACCTCCAAAAAATTAAAAAGTCCCCTGCAAAAAGCAGAGGACGAAAAAATTCCGTGTTACCACCTCAATTTGCCATTACCTCACGATAATGACCTCAACGAGTAACTGACATTACTCTGTACTATAACGGGTACGCCCGACACAATCTACTATTATTTCAAAAGTGCAACTCCACGATGTATTTCATAAGTTTTGCGTATGCCCTTACACCAAAACGGACACTCTCTGTAACTGCAAAGGTCTTATTACTTCTTCGTTTCAAAGTCATTGAGATTATTATACACAAATATAAATAATTGTCAATATTTTTTAGCATTTTCAATCATTTCAGCCGCAGCATCAAGTGAAATCTGAGTTGACTCAATACCACCAATAATTCGTGCCAATTCGTGAATTCTGCCGTTATTATTAAGATTTTCAACCTTTGTATAAGTTTTATTATCACTTTCGGATTTTGAAATTAAGAAATGATTATCAGCAAAGGCCGCAATCTGTGCTAAATGAGTAACGCAAAGCACTTGTCTGTTTTTAGAAACCTCTTTGAGTTTAATACCAATCTTTTGTGCTGCGCGACCACTTACGCCTGTATCAACTTCATCAAAAATTAATGTTTGTACATTATCTTTTGATGCTAAAACATTTTTGATTGCAAGCATAATTCTAGATAATTCGCCACCGGATGCAATCTTTGAAAGTGGTTTTGGCTCTTCACCTGCATTGGCTGAAATCAAGAAATAGATTTCGTCAGCACCTGTTTCGTCAAAAGCTTTTCTATTTTGTACAATCTTAAATGAAATTGATGCCATATCAAGAAATACGAGTTCATTCTTAACATTTTCTATAAACAATTCGCCAAACTTTTGACGGTCTGCAGACAACTTGTTACTTGCTTTATCCATTATCACAAACTTTTCATTAAGCTCAACTTCAAGTTGTTCTTTGAGTTTGTCAGAGAAAGTAATGTCATCAAGTTGCTTTTGTGCATTTTCAAGAAACTCTAAAATTTGAGTTTCCGTCTGCCCATATTTTTTAGAAAGTTTAAATAAAACATCAAGTCTTTCTTCAACAATATCAAGCTCATTTGGGTCAACATCAAGTGAATACAAGAAACTATTCAACTCACTTACACAGTCCGTAATATTATACGACATTTCTGCAATGCTATCAGAAACATTATTGAGTGTTTCATCAAAAGCAGATGCTTTAATAAGTGAATTTGATGCAGAATTAAGCATATCTGCCACACCAGAAAAATTGTCGTTGCCATTGATAATTTCAACCGCATTATTTACAAGTGCGAGAAGTTGTTCAGCATTTTGTAATACCTTTTTTCGTTTTTCAAGTTCTTCCCACTCGCCTATTTTTATTCCAGCGTCTTCAATTTCTCCAATCTGATATGATAACAAGTCAATTTTTCTTGCTTTTTCACCCTCATCAACAATTAAATTGTCATATATTCTCTTTGTAGTACAATAATCGTTATATGAGTTCAAATATTCTTCAAGAATATCATCATTTTCAGCAAAACTATCAATATATGTATAATGCAATTCTTCGTTAAGAAGATTATGGTTATCCATCTGACCATGAACATTAATAAGCGACTGACCAATCTTTTTAAGCATTGAAACAGTTACATTTGAGCCATTGATTTTGCAGACATTTTTACCATCAAGTGAAATTTTTCTTGAAATAAGCAAAGATTTATCTTCTTCGCAATCAATTCCAAATTCGTCTAAAATTGAAATAACATCATCATTTATATTTTCAAAAAATGCAGAAACTTCCGCATTACTGCTACCCGTTCTAATAAGTTCGCGAGATGTTCTTTCACCGAGGATAGCGTTGATAGCATCAATTATAATTGATTTACCTGCACCAGTTTCACCTGTAAGCACATTAAGACCGTTATCAAAATCAATAACAGCCTCTTTAATAATCGCAATATCTGATATTTTAAGATTAGAAAGCATAAATATCAGCCTTTCAACATCTGACTTATCGAGTGCATAGCTTCTGTTGCAAAATGAATATCTTTACAAGCAACAAAAATTGTGTCGTCCCCTGCGATTGTTCCAACAATACCAGAGAGATTTAAATTATCAATAGCCATACAAGCTGCATTTGCAGTGCCAGCATAGCATTTAATAACGATAATATTCATAGCAAGTTCAACCGAAAGAGCAGAACGAGTTAGAATTGTTTTAAAATTGTCGTCATTATCATTCTTACTGCTTACTGTGTATTTAATCTCGTTCTTACCAAAATGCTCTTTAACAAGTTTTAATTCTTTTATATCACGAGAAATTGTTGCTTGAGTAACTTTATAGCCATTATCAGCAAGCATTTTAATAATTTCTTCTTGTGTTGAAACTGCATTGTTTTTTATAAAATTCAGAATCAGTTCATGTCTGTTCTTTTTCATTTTCAAACTCCTCTTTGAGTTAATTTGCTATTGAGTATATCGAAAAACTCATCTGATTTAATTCTAATAAATTCTGCATATAATTTAGATTTTGAAACAATGATTTCAGTGTTGCTTGACAAAACAACTGTTTTTTCGCCATCTGTCGAAACAGAAATTTCTCGATTAGAATTGTATGACGACTTAACAGTCAAACAAGATTTGTCATTAAATACTAATGAACGATTTAATGGAGAGTGTGTACAAATTGGTGTAAGCATTATGCATTGAAGATTAGGGTCGATAACAGGACTACCAGCTGACCAAGAATAAGCAGTTGAACCAGTTGGTGTTGAAATTATCACACCATCTGCTCTATAACTATTAATTTTTCTATCGTCACAAAAAACATCAAGGTCCATAAGTCTTATATCTTTACCACGAGCAACAACAACATCATTCAAGCAGTAACCCATAAACTTACAATCATCATCTGTTTTAGCAGTTACTTCAAGCAAAAGACGCCTATCAGTTGAAAAATCCCCTGAAATCAATTTTTCAATAAGCTGCAATTCATTTCCTTCAAGACCCGCTAAAAACGCTAAATTACCTGCATTAATGCATAACACAGGTTTCTTATGCAAAGCAGCAGTTTTTGCTGTATGAATAAAAGAACCATCGCCGCCAATTGCTATTACAACATCAACAACTGAATATAAGTTTTCTAAAAATTTATCATGACTAATCGAAATTGGAAAATTTTCAAAACTTGATTTTTCAAAGAAATATTCTATATTCAATTTATTGAGATATTCAATTGTATTTACAGTAACTTCAAGAGCTTTTTCTCTTGTAAAGTTTGGCACAATACCAATTTTCAAATTAATCACCACTCAATGTTTGATGAGAACCTTCTGCGATTTCGATAATTTTTTGGTAATTAACCAAATTCTGTTTCTCATTATTTTTTGAAATATAAAGAAGATATTCAATATTACCTTCAGGACCACGAATTGGTGAGAAATCAAGTCCCAAAACTGAAAAACCTATTTCAAAGGCAAAATTCACAATTTCAGTTATAACTTCAATATGAGTTGAAAGTTCTCGAACAACGCCTTTTTTGCCAACCTTTTCGCGCCCTGCTTCAAACTGTGGCTTAATAAGAGCAACACATTCGCCATTATCTCTCAAAAAATCATATAAAACAGGCAAAATTTTCTTTAAAGAAATAAAAGAAACATCAATACTTGCAAAATTAATGTCGTCAGTAACAATTTCTTTTGTTAAGTATCTGAAATTTGTTCTTTCAAGGTTTATAACTCGCTCATCAGTTCGCAATTTCCAAGCAAGTTGACCATAACCAACATCAATAGCATAAACTTTACTTGCACCACATTGAAGCATACAATCAGTAAAACCACCTGTTGATGCGCCTATATCCATACAGATACAGTCATCAAGTTTTATAGAAAACATTTTCATCGCCTTTTCAAGCTTGTATCCACCACGACTGACAAAAGGCATTTTCTTACCCTTAAATTCAATTTTATCTGTTTCTTTAACTGAATATCCCGCTTTAGTTTCTTTTTGCCCGTTAACAAAAACTTCACCTGACATAATCAATGCAGTTGCTTTTGAACGAGTTTCTGCAAAACCTAACTCAACTAAAACGGTATCAAGTCTTTTTTTCTCAGCCATTTGTTTTCTCCATTACTTTTGAAACAATGCTTTTAGCATCAAAATTATATTTTTTCATTAAAGAATCAACTGATGCATGTGCAACAAACTCATCATCAACGGCGATATGTTCATAATCACCTTTAAAACCAACAGACAATAACATTTGTGCAAAGGATTGTCCGATACCACCTGATTTTTCTGATTCTTCATAGAAACAAATCTTTTTAAAATCTTTTGCAATTTCAATAATTTCACTTGGAATTGGTTTAATTTTGTTTAAAACAATACAACATGTTTCAATTTTATTTTTTTTCAAAATTTCAGCTGCTTTTAATATTTCAGCAGATACTCTGCCGTAAGAAACTAACAAGATTTTACCATTACCAAAAACATCAAAATCATTTTCTGTGATTTCATATCCATCAGGTAAAACGACTTCACAACCTCTTGGATAACGAATAACAGTCAAATTCTCGGCATTACTTATAGCATTATTAAAATCATATCTCATTCTCTTGTAAGTAAACGGAGAATAGATTGTAATATCAGGAATACTGTTTAAAAGTGAAACATCTAATAAACCTTGATGAGTAACGCCATCTTCACCAACAAAGCCAGCACGGTCAACTGCTAAAATTAATTTTTGTTTTTGAAGTGTACCATCATGGACTAATTGGTCATAAGCACGCTGCACAAATGATGAATAAAGTGCTACAACAGGTACCATACCACCTTTTGCAAGTCCCGACGCAAACGTAATTGCATGGCTTTCGGCAATCCCAACATCATAAAATCTATCTGGATACTTTTCTGAAAAATCTTTAAGTCCAGTACCCAAAGACATTGCTGCAGTAATCGCACAAACATTCTTATTTTTCTCAGCAAGAGAGCACAAATTGCTACCAAATTCAGCAGAAAAGTTTGTACCGCTTGATTTTGGTTCACCGGTTTCAATATCAAATTTTGATATACCATGATAAATACTTGGAGATTTTTCAGCAAAATCATAACCCTTGCCCTTAATCGTGCTTATATGTAAAAGCACAGGTGCATTAACAACTTTAGCACCATCAAGAGCTTCACAGAGTTGTTCTATGTTGTGACCATCAATTGGTCCCATGTATTCAAAGCCAAGTTCTTCAAAGAATGTACTTTTGTACATAAGATTTTTAACTCTTGTTTTAACATATGAAATAACGCTAGCTATTTCATTACCAACAAGAGGTATTTTATTAAGTGCATTTTCAGTTTTCTCTTTTAATCGATAATATTCTGGCTTTGTTCTGATTGCAGCAAGATATCTCGCCATTGAACCTACATTTTCAGAAATAGACATTTCATTATCGTTGAGAATTACAATCAATTTTGTTTCTGAACGGCCTGCGTTGTTGAGTGCTTCATAAGCCATACCACCTGTTAAGGCTCCATCACCAATAACAGCAATAGTATAGTCATCTTTTCCTAAATTTAAATTAGCCGTTGCTATACCCAATGCAGCAGAAATTGATGTGCTTGAATGCCCACTATAAAAAATATCGTGTTCACTCTCTTCAGGTGAAGTAAACCCTGAAACACCATTTTCTGTTCTTAAAGTTGAGAACTCGTTGAAACGACCTGTTAATAGCTTATGTGTATATACCTGATGACCCACATCCCAAATAATTTTATCATTCGGTGAGTCAAACATATAATGCAAAGCTATCGAGAGTTCAACTGCACCTAAATTCGATGACAAATGTCCACCATTTTTTGACACAGTATCAATAAGCACTTGGCGTATTTCAGTCGCAATCACATTTAAATCTTCAATATTCAGTTTTTTCAAATCACTAGGTGAATTTATGTCACTTAAAAACTGAAACTTATCCAAAACAATTAACTCCAATCAATATGTTCTGTTTGCCATATAAAGTGCAAATTCTTTAAGCACACTCGTATCGCCGTCAATTACACTTAATGAATTAATGGCTTTTTGTGTGTATTCATCAACCATCTCTTTTGCCTTTTCTAAACCATAGAATTTTACAATGGTTGATTTATCATTCTTTTCGTCACTGCCTACTGGCTTTCCAAGTGTTGCTACATCACTTGTAATATCGAGAATATCATCCATAATCTGAAAAGCAAGTCCTAAGTTAACGGCATATTCATGAGCAGCGCTATTGATTTCTTCTGACCATTTTGCAGATGAAAGACAACCCAACTGACAAGATGCAATCAATAGGCACCCAGTTTTCAACTTGTACATTGCCAATACCTCGTCAATAGTTGGTTTTGTTTTTTCAAATTGCAAATCCAAAACTTGTCCGTCAATCATACCATTTGCGGATTCTGAAAGATATCTAACAGCGTTAATTACATTTTCAGCCGGAAGATTTGTTGCAAGTGTAATTAGTTTAAACGCATAAGTCAGCAAAGCATCTCCCGCTAAAAGCGCATTGTCTTCTCCAAATGCAATATGACAAGATGGCTTGCCACGACGCACATCATCATTGTCCATACAAGGCAAATCGTCGTGAATGAGCGAATATGTGTGTATCATTTCAATTGCACAACCAAAGTCAAGTGCAGCATCAATATCACCACCACAAGCCTTTGCAAATTCAAGTGCTAAAAATGGTCTTATTCGCTTGCCACCATTTTTTACACTATACGTCATAGCATCAGTAACAACTGATTTATTAAGTAAATTCAAATGATATTCAAGTCTGCTGTCAATCTTTTTGGCTTGATTTTTAATATAATTATTTAAATCAATCATTTTCTGAAACCTCATTAAGTGCAATGATTTTCTGTCGTGCTTCTTTCAAAGCTTTATGGCAAAATTCTGAAAGTTTTGCACCCTCTTCATATAATTTTAATGATTCTTCAAGTGAAAGAGTTCCTTCTTCAAGACTTGCAACAATTTCTTCAAGTCTTTTTATTGCCTGTTCATATGTTATATTCATTTTAACACCTCTATAATTTGCGCTTTTGCAGAGCCATTGCTAAATTCTATTTCTATTTCATCATTATTCTTAATATCTTCAACTGATGAAATAACACTATCATTTTTCTTAACCATTGAATAACCACGTGCCAATACTTTCAATGGACTAAGATTATCAAGTGAAGAACATAAAATACTAAACTTATTTGAAAAATCATCAATTTTCAAATTAAGATTTTCATTTATCAACCCAACCAAAGAATCAAGATAATTTTCACAATTATCAATAATTGAATTTGGATTAGTTAAAACATCTGATTCACATATCTTTGCAAAATCACTTTCATAATCAAAAAGTTTTTCATTAATAAGCGAATCAATTGAATTCTTCAAAGACGATATATAAAAATACTGTTGATTAGCATCGGGCACAGCTAATTCAGCAGCTGCTGATGGTGTTGGTGCTCGCAAATCAGCGACAAAATCACAAATAGTAAAATCAGTTTCATGACCTACACCAGAAATAATTGGAATTTGAGAATTATAAATTGTGTATGCTAGCTTCTCATTGTTGAATTCCCATAAATCTTCTGCAGAACCACCGCCACGAGCAATAATAATTACATCGACAACATTTAATCGGTTCATTTCTTCAATAGCTCTGCAAACCTGTTCAGCAGAACCATCTCCTTGAACTTTAACGCCTGCAAAAATAACTTCAGCTAACGGGAAACGTCTTCCAAGCACATTTAGTACATCTTGTACTGCAGCACCTGTTGGTGATGAAACAACACCAATTCTTGAAGGAATTTGAGGAATTGGCTTTTTATGGTCTTGACAGAACATTCCTTCTTTTGCAAGTTTTTCTTTTAACTGTTCAAAAGCAAGACTTAAAGAGCCAATGCCATCTGGTTGCATATCATCAATATATAACTGATATTGACCATCGCGCTCATAAATTGAAACTCTGCCACGAATAATAACAGACATACCATTTTCAGGTTTAAATTTCAATTTTGACGCATTACCCGCAAACATAACCGCTTTTATTGAAGCAGAATTATCTTTAATACTCATATAAAGATGACCGCTTCGATAATGGTCAACAAAATTTGAAATTTCACCAGAAACGAACACATTATTTAGGTGTGCATCTTGGTCTATAACAGATTTTGCATAGATATTTAATTGTGAAACAGTAAGAACTAACGGTGTTTGCATAACACTATTCCTTTTTGTCACAAATTGAAGCTAAAATTGCAATCCCACAAGCATTATCCGACGAATACTGTGGTTCAGCAAAATATGCATCAAATCTTTCTTTAAGTCTATTTTTAATAATTGTATTAGACATTACTCCACCAGAAAAAACTATCGATAAAGAGCCATAAGTATCAACAATTTCAATAACACTATCTTCAAGAGCAGAGTGAATATAATTTAAACAATAAAGAGCAATATCCGCTGGATTTTCGCCATCATCAAACATCTTTTTACATTTATTCTCAACACCTGAAAGGCTAAAACAGCCATCACGGCGAAAAACTTTAATTTTTTTATATTCTGCACTACTTTGTAATGCTAATTTTTCAAGTTCAGGTCCGCAAGGAAAGTTAAGACCTAACATCACGCCAACTCTATCAACAGCTTGACCAGCCTTAAGGTCAAGAGAATCTGATATCAAAGTGGTCTTAAAATATTTGTCATCAGGCTCAACAAAAAGTGCCTGTGATGTTCCACCTGACACATGAAAAGCAATGAATCTTTCATTTATCAAATCAAGTTTTTCTGATGAATAAAGTGCCGCAACGATATGACCATCTTGATGAGAAAACTCATACATTGGTACATTTAAAGCAGATGCAATAGCCGTTGCTACAGATACACCTGTTAAAAAACATGGCATATATGAATTGTCAACATTACAAGGTTTTGTTGAAACACCAACGCCTTCGATTTTAATCTTTTTACCATTAAAAGCACTTTTTATGAGTTGAGGTAATTGAACAGTATGATGAAAGACGGCGTCGCTCTGTCTAATTCCCTTTTCACCACCTTTTACAGGTAAGAGTTGTTTAAGGTTAACGACAGAGTTGTCTTCATCATTATACAACGCAACTGATGTTGTATAATTACTTGTATCTATTCCAAGATAATAACTCATTTTTCTTCATTCTCTCGCACGTATTTGCCAAGAATACCATTGATAAATGATGCGTCTTCTTGTGTTGCAAATTTCTTTGCAAGTTCAACAGCTTCATTAATTGAAACTCCTGTTGGAACTGATGGTACATAAAGAATTTCGCAAAGGGCAAGTCTTAAAATAGCAAGAGAAACCTTTGGCAATCTTTCAACGCGCCAACCAACTGAATTTTCATTGATTAATCTATCAATTTCTTCACAATTTTCGTATGTAAGTTGCGCAACTGAAAAAGCAAAAGTATTTTCTTCAATAAGACGAGCCTCAACTGCATTTTCAACAATTTCTTGTATTGAAAGTTCGTCGTTGAAAATCTTTTCAAAAATCAGAGTAAAAGCAAGTTCTCTTTCTTCTTTTCTTGTCATAATAGCCTCCAAAATAATAAACGCTCCCCGTCAGAAAACAGGGAGCGTTCTAAATTTTCTGCGGTTCGAATGTATATACATATAATTTATGTATATTTTATCATTTTATCCGCTAAATTTCAATAGTAATTACAAATATTATTTAAGTTCTATTATGGTAATATTTTCGGCTTTAACTTTAGCTTTTGCAAGAATTATATCCTTAATTTTTATAAGCATCTTATCATCAATTGTTCCTTTCGGCACAATCACCTCAGCTGAATCAAAATCAATTGTTACTAAACACTCTTGAGAAGTTTGTGCGGTGATTAAATTTTCACAATCCGCTTCAAGCTTTATGAATTCAGATAGATTAGTAAGTTTATCTCGGGAAGATGCTTTTGTGTCTTCATCACTTGCAGAATCACTGATAATTGTTTGCAAAGATTCTTTTGCACTATCATGGGCTTTTGTCCGATTAAGACGAGCATTTTCGAAATAATTTTCCGATATAGATGTTCCATTCACCAATTGTGCATCGCCGAGACTTATATTATCTGTCACTTCTTGTTCTAGATTTTGCAAGCTATCAGGCTTGGTATAATACCAATTCACAAACACGGCAAGAGCCAAAGAGCATGTTAATGTAAATGCTAAAATATGCTTTCTGCTGATAATTTTACTTTTCATAAATTTACTCCTTTTCAGATGTTAATTTTGATATTGAAATTCTTGCTGTGCTCACATTAAGAACTGCACTCACAGTTGAGTATATCTGCTGCTGAACAGATGGATTATCACCACCATCACAGACAACAGCAACTCCTCTAATTTTTGGTTCAAAAGTTTTAATTAGCAATCCCGAATCATTATTATCTTTTTCGATTATCACAAAATTGCTTTTATTATCAGAATTTTCTGAATCTTTATTAGATTTTTTTGTTCCATTTTGATTCTGTGCATACACATATTCTGTGGTTTCAGCAAGCGTTATCATAACCCTTACATCCCCTGCACCATCTATTGAACTTACAATATCTTCAACTCTAGTTTCAAGATAATCACAATACTCATACGAGTCCATATTCTGCGTTTGTTTCTTATCTTTATCTATAGAATCATCAACATTAATTTCGGAAATTGCTATTAAAAAAACACCCATAAAACCAACTAATATAAATATTAATATCTTTTTATCTTTTTTTATAAAGTCATATACTTTTTCTTTTATTGCTTCATTTTTCAATTTACACTCACCTCAAATCCAAACTCATTTTTTAAAATAGCTTCGATTTCTTCGGACTTAGTCGGTGTGTCGGTCTCTACTTCTATTTCATCTACTACTAAACAATCATCATTAATATATGAATCAATGTCAACTGAAATTACTTCAACGCCATAATCTTTGCAAATGCTTTTAATTGTAGTTATGATAACTTGCTCATAATTTTCTTCAGAAAACTCATTCAATTCAAGATTTTCAAAATCGAAATTCATATTAACGCTTTTAATATTTGACAACGGAATTATTGTATAGAACAAAACAAAAATTGATATAAATGTGTTGATTACTTTCTTAAAATTTGTGTTAGATAAAAAAACTTGAAAAACACCAGTTATAGCAGTTGCGCCACATAGAGACAAAATCCATTGTTTGATTGCATCCATTTTAACCTCTCATTATTAAAATAACACCTGTTGAAATTACCAAAGTAAAAGTAATGAAAAACACAATAATGTTTAGCAAAGAAATAATAGATGTCAAGCTATCTAATATTTCTGTTGTATTATCAATATTCAACATTGATGATACTATTGAGCAAAAATTCAAAACAAAATACCATATAAGCAATTCAATTATTACAGGCAAATTGATAAGTATTATTGCAATGATAATAAAAACACCAAAAGAATTTTTCATTATTAAGAAACTACTGAACACAGACGATAACGCATCGCCTACACCTCCACCAACAATTGGAATAAACGCACCTGAAATAAACCTTATGCCTTTAAGCATTACGCTATCTGATGAACTTGCAAGAATACTTTGTGTTGTTAAGAGACCAGTAAAAATCGTTGAGAACAGTGAAAGGATAATAATTAATAATCTCTTTATTGTTTTTATAATTCTTGTTCTGTAATTTTCTAACGAAAAAGATGACAAAATATTAAATGATAACAAGCTACTGATAACAGGTACTAACATTTTATCAGCTATTGTTGTAATCACAGCTGATAAAAAAACTGTGAAAGAATTATATGTAAAAGCCATTGCTGGATTTCGTGTAGCAATAATTGCAGCACACATAATCGGCAAATATGAATCTACAAAAATACAAGTTGTTTTAACTGCTGCTACTGCATCGTTTAAAATTCTTACAAACGAAACAATAACAATAGATATAATTGTCAACGCAGAAACAAAATGGACTATCTGAATTACTGAATTTGAATTACTAACAAACGATACTATTATTGATGTAATAATTAAAACAACTACAATTAAAATAACTTTTTTAACAATATCACTACTTGTTGTAATTACCGTTTTAATTAAAAACTTTACCGCTCGCAATGGTGTAATCTCATACAACTCGTTTATCGATACTTCATCAACGCCCAGTTCATCAAGATATTCTTTTGTTTGGTCATCTAAAGACTCCCAAAGTTCGTTAGATTCTTCTTGAAAATCAGTTGCATTGCACTGAAAACTAAAAGATGATAAACACACAAAAACAACTATAAAAACAAATAAAACTTTTTTCATTTAATTTATTATTTCAACACAAAAAGCTACCAAACTATTCATCATTGGAAAACTCAATATTATAATAAATAGCTTTGCAGATATTTCAACTACTCTTGAAAGCGCACTCTCATTATTATCTTTTAAAATATCACAAATGAAATCTGCTACAATTGAAATTCCAGCCACTTTTACAAGAGTTTTTATATGCAATTCATCAATTTCAAGAGCAGAAAACATATATATTACACTTGAAATAAATTCGCTTAAACCATCCCCAATAGCCAGAAAGATTATGACAATTACTGCTATTCTCATAAAAAAAATAAATTCATTACTATTATTTTTTAGCAGTAAAGAAAGGAAAATAAAAACAATTGCTATTGCAGATATTTTAATTAAAACCGTCATAAACTAAAAATTGATTCAATTTCTTCGAACACTTCGCTGAGTTGAGGAATTATCATTGCGATTATTACTATTATTCCTGTCAATACTGTAAGTGTTGCAAATTCTTCACGCCCAGTTTTTGATAGCATCTGTTGCAACACCGCAACAATTAGCCCTATTCCTGCAATTTTAAAAAGAAAAGTAATATCCATTGTTTCACCTAAATAATTACAATTGAAAAAATTAGACCTAATCCAACTGCGACAGCAGTCTGACTTCTACATTTTGTTTTTTCTTGAGATTCTAACAAACAAAGTTTTTGTTTAAAAAATTCCTTGTAGGTTTTACAGTTTAAAATTTGCCCATTAACATCAGATTTTCCAAATCCACCAAAGAAACCTTTCAAAAGCTCGATATCTTCAACATCAAACAAAGCCATAATATTTTTATCACTAAATACATCATTACAAACAATATTAAAATCACTAAAATCCGTCATTTTTCTCTTGATTTCATTGAGAAAAAGCAAGTTGCTATAGTTAGAACTGTCAGAAAGTTGACTAATCAAATCTACTAATTTTAGGTTTGAATAACTAATTTGAATTTCAATGTTTTCAACCATCAAAACACATTGTCTTATTGATGTTGTATGGCTTTTAGTTTGCTTTGTCAAATACAAAGTTATCAGAAAACTTGTTATTAAAACTGTGCTTGCAAAAACAAATCTCATTTTCTTGTCTTTCTATCGTATAGATATTTGAAATTACCCCTGGTTTGCTTGAATCTGATAATAAAACAACTGTATCAAAATCCGCTTCGCCAACCAGTAACTTAAATATATTTTTTCTTTTCAACTCTTCTAAATCACTTGAATGAAGCGATAGAATAAATTTAATTCCCGAATTCATTCCGTCAATAATTTTTAAAACTTCATTAGCACTACTTATCTCATCACAAACAATAAAATCGGGTGAAAGTGTACGCATGGCGATTGTTATGCCCCTATCCTTTTCAAAACCCGATAAAACATCGGTGTTTGGCCCTGAAAAATCATTGTTCGAAATCTCGTTTCTTTCATCCACAATGCAGACTTTATAATACTTGCCCATTCTTCCCGAAGAAAGTTGATATGCAATATCCTTTAACACAGTTGTTTTACCACAGTTAGGTGGTCCAACAATCAAAATGTTTTTCAATCCATTTGACTGAAAATAATCAAAAACGCTATCAGAAATATTTAATATATTACGCGGTATTCTTATATTAATTGAATTGATATCTTTAACCGATTTTATATGTTTTTCTTCATAAACAGCTGTACCTGAAAGACCAATTCTTGAACCATTTTTTAGAGTAATAAACCCATTTGAAATATTTTCGGTTTGCGTATGCATTGAATATCCGCACATTTTGTTTATAGTATCAACAAGTTCGTTTTCAGTTGGTATAACGCAGTTATTTGACACGATATAAGTTGTTTTTGAATTTGATGTCAAAAAGCTCGACTCACCATTGCTTACAATCACGACGGGCTTGTTTTTTCTCAACCTTATTTCTTGAATATTCTCAATTGTTGCTTCACTTAATTCTTCAATTATTTTTTTAATTCTTGGTGAAATAAATGAAACCGTATAATTAAAACTTCTCATAAAAGTTTTGTCCATAAAATCACCTCGGTAATATTATGATTACTTGTCCCCTCTTAGAACAAAACTTTCTTGAAATGCAAAACTCAATATGATATACTAAATATTAATAATTTTTGAAAGGTGTTTTTTAATGTTAAAAAATATTAAGAACAAAATTTGTGATAACAAATTCACATTCATATCTGGCGGAATTGCCCTATTCATAATATTACTTGTATATTTTTGTTATGAAATAATCCCTTTCGGTGACAGAACTATATACAGAATGGATTTATATCATCAATATGGTCCGCTATTCACAGAACTTTATGACCGCCTTGTATCAGGTGAATCTTTGATATATTCTTGGAACACAGGACTTGGAAGCTCATTTTTAGGTAACTTTTATAACTATTTATCAAGCCCGATTGCATTTATAGTTTTGCTTTTTGGTCTTAAAAACACTTTTGAAGCAGTTGCAGCAATGATTGCTATAAAATGTGTTTTAAGTTCTATGTCGATGGCAAACTATTTGAAAAAATCACAGAATATGAATTCATTATATAGTTCAGCTTTTGGTGTGTTATATGCTTTTTGTGGCTATTTCATCGCATATTACTGGAATGTTATGTGGATTGATGCTATGTATCTGCTTCCATTCATTATTCTTGGTATTGAACAAATTATTAATAGTGGTAAAACAAGAACATATTTCATTTCATTAATTCTTGCCATCTTCTCAAATTACTATATTGGCTTTATGTTGTGTATCTTCTCTTGCATATATTTCATTTACTATTATATATGCTCATTAGACGAAATCAGCAAGAAAAAGAAACATTTACCAAAAGGTGAACTGTTTATAGATAAACTTGCAAACTCATTTTTCTTCCGTAGCGGTTTAAAATTTGCTTTTTCATCACTTGGAGCAGGTTTAGTTTTATCGTTTATGCTTGTTCCATTGGCTTTTGTTTTACAGTCATCATCTGCAACAACCGGAAGTGCACCAACAGAACAAAATTTTTATTTTAATATATTTGACTTTATTTCTAATCATATCGCAAGTCTTGAGCCAACAATTAGAAGTAGCGGTGATGATGTTTTACCAAATGTGTATTGTGGAATTTTAACTATTATTTTACTTCCACTTTATATGTTCTCAAACAAAATCTCGGCAACTGAAAAAGCAGCATCTGCAGTTTTACTTGCTGTAATGTATTTCAGTTTCAACTTAAACTATTTTAACTTTTTCTGGCACGGATTACATTTTCCAAACGATTTGCCATATAGACAGTCATTTATGTATTCATTTATTTTGATTGTTATGGCTGCAAAAGTGCTTAAAAATATTTATGAATTTAATAAGAAACAAATACTTGCAGTTGGTATTGCAATTATTGCATATATTGTTTTAGTTCAAGAAATGCCTACTAATAAAGTAACTGACTCAACAATTTATATAAGCATTGTATTTGTGTTTCTTTTCACAATTGTTCTTGGACTTATTACAAGCAAGAAAAATCAAGCTTTTGCATTGTCAGTTATGCTTGTGTGCTCTGTGGCTGCAGAGTCAATTACAGCCAATACAGACCACTATGTTGCAAATCAGTCTAAAGAGTCATTTTCAAGTGATTATGACGATTTTAAGGCGCTTCAAACATCAATTACAGAAGCTGATGACAGTTTATTCTATAGAGAAGAAATTACAAAAAACAGAGCTAGAATGGACCCAAGTTGGTATGACTATAATGGCGTATCAATATTCTCATCAATGGCCTATGAAAAAGTTGCTAATTTACAAAAATATATAGGTCTTTATGGCAATAAAATAAACAGTTTCACTTATAATCCACAAACACCAGTTTACAACTCAATGTTTTCATTAAAATATCTCTATGACAAGAGTGATTATCTCGCAGAGGGTGAATATTACACAGCAAAAAATAGTAATAACACATTCATTGCATATGAAAACAATTATATGCTTAATATTGCCTACCCTGTGTCACAAGATGTTTTAGATTGGGATGCTTCTGTTGCTGACAACCCTGTAATAGCACAAGAAGATTTATTCCAAACAACAACAGGCATTGAGGGAATATATGAAAAAATAGATGATTTTGAAATTATATATGGCAATATTCTCTCGTTAGACAGAGAGCTTGTTAAAACTGGTTCATTTGTTATGAACAAAATATCTGATGAATTTGATGGTTCGTTAACTATTGAGATAACTGCAAAGGACAACAGAAACATATATATCTATGTATATTCAAGAAATCTTGATACTGTTTCAATACTTTCACCAAGTTATAGCAATACAATGAATGTTATTGATGGATATATTTTAGACCTTGGCAAACATGAAATTGGCGAAACTATCTCAATTGAAATGCCTTTAAAAGATGGTGTGACATACGCGAACGTCGATTTTGTTGCATTCAATGTAAATCAAGACAAATTCATTGAAGGATATGAAAAACTCGAAAATGGTCAACTTGAATACACAAAATTTAACGACACAACAATTGAAGGAGCTTTTGTTGCTGAAAAAGATGAAATACTTTTCACAACAATCCCTTATGATGTTGGTTGGAATGTCTATATCGACGGAGAAAAAGTCAAGAAAGACGATTTAGTTCAAATTTCTGACAGTTTATTAGGCGTAAAAACAATTAGTGGTGAGCACTCAATTAAATTTGTTTATCAAGCAAAATTCTTAAATGAAACATTAATTATTTCAGGCATTTTCGTTCTTCTTTTGTTTATAAGATTAATATTAAGAGAGAAAAAACTTTTAACATATAAAAATAAGAAAGAAACCCTTTGGGAAAGAGCTTTAAACGCCAAAACATCACAAGATGATTTAATTGATGAAGAAATAATTATTGAATTTGATTCTAATGAATAACAAAAAGTCCCTTTCAAAATTGAAAGGGACTTTTTCTATAACACTTTGTTCAAATACATTCCGGTATATGATTTTTTACATTTTGCAACTTTTTCTGGTGTACCACAAACAACAACCTTACCACCTTTGTCGCCACCTTCTGGTCCTAAGTCAACAATATAATCCGCTGTTTTAATCACATCAAGATTATGCTCAATGACAACAACTGTATTGCCTGACTCAACTATTCTTTGAAGAACTTCAATAAGTTTATGCACATCTGCCGTATGCAAACCTGTGGTTGGTTCATCAAGGATATAAATGGTTTTACCGGTAGAACGCTTTGAAAGTTCAGTTGCAAGTTTAACTCGTTGCGCCTCACCACCTGAAAGGGTTGTAGCAGATTGTCCGAGTTTTACATAACCTAATCCTACATCATATAAGGTTTGTAATTTTCGCTTAATCTTAGGAATATTTTCAAAAAAGCTGAGTGCTTCTTCTACCGTCATTTCAAGAACATCAAAAATACTTTTACCTTTATATTTAACTTCAAGTGTTTCACGATTATATCTTGCACCATTACACACTTCACAAGGCACATAAACATCTGCCAAGAAATGCATCTCAATCTTAACAATGCCATCACCTTCACAAGCTTCACAACGACCACCTTTAACATTAAAAGAAAATCGACCCGAGTTGTAACCACGAATTTTTGATTCTTGTGTAGATGCAAATAATTCTCGAATGTCAGTGAACACACCTGTATATGTTGCAGGATTTGACCTTGGAGTTCTTCCAATTGGAGATTGGTCAATATTAATTACTTTATCCAAGAACTCAATTCCATCCATTGAAACGAAATCACCAGTTGGTTTTTTAGCATTATTAAGTTCGTTTGCAAGATGTTTATAAAGTATTTCATTTATAAGTGATGATTTGCCCGAACCTGACACACCTGTTACACAGTTAAAGCACCCAAGTGGTAAACTAACATCAATTTTTTTAAGATTGTTCTCACGAGCACCTTTAATCGTTAACACATTACCATTGCCATTTCTGCGTTTTTCTGGTACTGGTATTTTTCTTTCACCAGAAAGATATTTACCTGTAATAGATTCTTTACAATTTATAATATCATCAACTGTTCCAACGCAAACAACTTCACCACCATGAACACCTGCACCAGGACCAATATCAACGATATAATCGGCAGAACGCATTGTATCTTCGTCGTGTTCAACAACAATAAGAGTATTACCCAAATCGCGTAGTCTTTCTAATGTGGCAAGAAGCTTATCGTTATCGCGTTGATGCAAACCAATACTTGGTTCATCAAGAATATATACAACACCCATGAGCGAAGAGCCTATCTGTGTTGCAAGTCTAATTCGCTGACTCTCACCACCCGACAAAGTTCCTGAAGAACGAGAAAGTGTGAGATATTCAAGTCCAACACTTTTCAAAAAATTAAGTCGACTATTGATTTCTTTTAAAATTGATTTAGAAATAAATTTATCTTTTTCACTTAATTCTAAATTATTAACAAAGTCAATGGCATCTGTAATTGACATATCACAGAATTCACTTATATTCTTGCCACCAACCGTAACAGACAAAATTTCAGGTTTAAGTCTTGTGCCATTACAATCAGGACATCTGCACGCAGTCATAACCTGCTCAATTTCCCATCTTGCCCAATCGCTTGTTGTCTCTTTATATCTTCTTTCAAGATTATTGATAACACCCTCAAACTCAGACATATATGTGCCAGAACCATAAAGAGTTGAGCGAGTCATTTTCATTTTATGATTTGTACCATAAAGAATTGCGTTTAATCCGTCTTGTGAAATATCTTTTATTGGAGTTTTAAGTGTAAAACCGTATTCATTACCAATGGCATTATAATACATAGCCGCAATTGAGCCTTTTTCGGCTTTTCCCCAACCGCTAGCACAGATTGCACCTTCGCTAATAGAAAGATTTTTATTTGGTATTACAAGGTCAGGACTAACCTTTAAAAATGTGCCTAAGCCCGTACAAGTCGGACAAGCTCCATAAGGATTATTGAACGAAAACATTCGTGGAGATAATTCATCAACACTAATTCCATGTTCAGGACAAGCATAATTAAGCGAATAAAGATACTCTTTATCGCCAATTACATCAATTATTACATTACCACCTGAATGTTCAGTTGTTGTTTCAATTGAGTCTGCAAGTCTTGTGCGG
The DNA here is from genome assembly GCA_045632525.1 of Candidatus Fimenecus sp. Classification (GTDB taxonomy): domain Bacteria; phylum Bacillota; class Clostridia; order Oscillospirales; family Acutalibacteraceae; genus Fimenecus. The sequence continues at coordinate 1,106 of JAZQWV010000051.1, read as the reverse complement.
ATTCCATCTTTAACAACAAGTCGGTCGACAATAATTTCGATAGTATGTTTATAAGTTTTGGGAAGTTTCATATCTTCAACAATTTCTGTAACTTCACCATCAATTCGCGCTCTTACAAAACCTGCTTTTAAAGCATTTGCAAGTTCTTTAGCATGCTCACCTTTTTTACCACGAACAACTGGTGAAAGAATTTGAAATTTTGTGCCTTCAGGCAAACTCATAATACTATCAACAATTTGGTCAACCGTTTGTTGTTTTATTTCTCTGCCACAAACAGGACAATGTGGGATACCAATTCGAGCATATAAAAGTCTCAAATAATCATAAATTTCTGTTACAGTTCCCACAGTTGAACGAGGATTTTTTGATGTTGTTTTCTGGTCAATTGAAATAGCGGGAGAAAGCCCTTCAATTGACTCAACATTAGGTTTTTCCATCTGACCCAAGAACATTCTTGCATAAGAAGATAATGACTCTATATAGCGTCTTTGCCCCTCTGCATAGATTGTATCAAAAGCCAATGATGATTTACCAGAACCTGAAAGTCCTGTAAAAACTACAAGTTTATCTCTGGGAATTTCAACATCAATATTCTTGAGATTATTCTCTTTTGCGCCTTTAACAATAATTTTATCGTGTATCATTTATTTCTCCGATTTCAGCTTTTCAATTTTATCTCTTAAGTATGCAGCATGTTCAAATTCAAGAATTTTTGCAGCAGCCTTCATTTCTTCAGTAAGACGGATAATAAGCTTCTGTTTTTCATCTCTGCTCATCTTTTTCTTACCCTTATTATCACGACTTGAAATTTCGAGGATTTCACGGACATCCTTTGTAATAGTTTTCGGAACAATTCCGTGCTCTTTATTATAAGCAATCTGAATTTCACGACGACGATATGTTTCACTTATAGCTCTTTCCATAGAATTAGTTACAGAATCAGCGTACATAATAACGTGACCGTTTGCATTTCGTGCAGTACGACCGATAATCTGAATAAGTGATGTTTCAGAACGAAGAAAGCCTTCTTTGTCAGCGTCGAGAATTGCAATTAACGACACCTCAGGAATATCAAGACCCTCACGAAGAAGATTGATACCAACAAG
>JAZQWV010000050.1:0-8721 GCA_045632525.1 Candidatus Fimenecus sp. | reverse complement strand
TATGAGTTCTTGAGTGTTGTGCTTGATAGGTGCTACTATTTCATAGTATTCGTAGCCACGGGATTCAATATACTCACGGAATTCTGCTAATTGCTCATCAGTTGCAAGGTCGATTTTGTTGCCCGCAACGATTTGTGGGCATTTTGCAAGTTCAGGGTTGAATTTTTCTAATTCTGCGTTGATAGCTTCAAAGTCTTCGATTGGATTTCTGCCTTCACTACCTGCAACGTCAACAATATGAACAAGCATTCTGCAACGCTCAACGTGACGCAAGAATTCGTGACCAAGACCAATGCCTTCTGCAGCACCTTCAATAAGACCTGGAATATCTGCCATAACAAAGCTCTTTTCAGGACCCATTGAAACAACGCCCAAAACAGGAATAATTGTTGTGAAATGATAGTCACCAACAATAGGCTTTGCTTGGCTCACTACTGAAATAAGTGAAGATTTGCCAACATTTGGGAAACCTAAAAGTCCAACGTCAGCAATAAGCTTTAATTCAAGGCTAACTTCCCATTCTTCACCGGGAGCACCGTTTTTGGCAAATTTTGGTGTCTGACGAGTGGATGTTGCAAAGTGTGAGTTACCCCAACCGCCACGGCCGCCTTTAGCGCCAATAAATTCATCATCAGTTGACATATCAGCCATAACAACGCCACTCTCAACTTCGCGGATGATTGTGCCGCGTGGCACTTTGATAATTAAATCCTTACCTTTTCTACCACTACGCTTGCCACCGCTACCATTAGCACCTGGCTCTGCCTTATATTTTCTCTTATAACGGAAGTCGGCAAGGGTAGAGAGATTGTCGTCAACCTTGAAAACAATGTTGCCACCTTTGCCCCCGTCACCACCATCAGGGCCACCTGCGTTGATGTATTTTTCACGGTGAAAAGCAACAGCGCCGTTACCACCGTCACCAGCTTTTATTTTGATTTTAGCAATATCAACAAACATAATTTTTACCTCTATTTATATACAATTAAATATAAATTCCCATTATCCATATTATTGTACACTAAATTTGCAAAATAATAAATAGGTATTTTGATATTTTTTATTATTTTTTTGTTGCACAAATTTGAATTTGTCGAGCTCTTTTATATTGTTATGTAATCTTGTAGGGGAGGGTCTCCGTGCCCTCCCATAAGTGTGCGAAAAAAATTACGGGCGAGCACAGGTGCGGGTGTCCGGTGGACACCTCTGCGAAGTAGAAGCACTGACCGAACCGACAGGTGAGAATTACTCGCCCCTACAACACACTCAATTAGTTACATCTATAATTTGCGTCGCAGACCCGATGTTTTGCGTTTTGCATTTTGCACTTTGCATTCATCCAGACAAACCCTAATTTGTCGAATTCTTTTGTTTGAAATTTTGATTTTTATCGAACAAATGAACGAAATTTATAGTTTTTCATTGAAAACATTGCAAAAATGCTTTAAATTCATATATTTTGTGTAAAAATATATTGACAAACACAATATATTGTGTTAGCATAGGCTTACAATTAGAAATAATTGGAAAATACATCAATAAAGTGTCCAAAAATACGGACTGAATATATAAAATTTTACGAACATTTGTATTGACTTTTGAAAATTTTGGTCTATAATATGACTTGTAAAGAACATTTGTTCAAGTTTGTTCGGTAGTAACAAAAGAAATCGGAGGTAGATTTTATGTCAACAACATTTGCAATCACAACTTTAATAGAACTTTTAGTATCAGGACTTTTGATTTATGGTTTTATGCACGAAGATAAAGTTATCGCATTTGAACAAGCGGTGAGAAGAATTGTGCTTGGTCACATTCGTCGTGCAATCAGAATTCATAATCACAAGAAAGCAGTTGCTCGTGGCGAACATTTAAGAGTTTATAGCTCACAGACTCGTGCACCACGCACAAACTCAACAGTAGCATAATTAAAAATAACGAATGTTTTCATTTTGAAACTCCTTTCACACCTAAAAGAAAATCCCCTGAGTATGAACTCGGGGGATTTTTCTATATGTTTATTAAATTATTCCGCAGTGTATTCTCTGACTCTTAATGGAATATCAATTTCTTCACAAAGTTTTTTGCAATCTTCAATGTCTTCTTTACTGATTACATCAACAACTGTGAGCTTTGTTGGTATTCCATATTCCTTGCACTCTTTTGCAAAATTCAACATTGCGTCAAACGCTTTTTCGCCAAAACTCGCTCTTGTAACTGCGTCATATTTTTCTGCGGTTGGTGCGTTAAGGCTAATTGAAACGCTGTCAATTACTTCGCAGATTTCCTTTGCAGTTTCTCGTTTATTAATAAGGTCTGAAAGTCCGTTTGTGTTAAGACGAATATTAATTCCTTTGCTCTTTAAATATTTACAAGCCTCAATCATATTATCCAGTGCGCAAGTTGGCTCACCATAACCACAAATGATAATTGAATTGTTGTATTTTGAGAAATCGAATTTATCAATTTCAGTTTTGATTTCGTCAATAGTTGGATTATGGTCAAACCATAAAGTTGTGGCTTCACCAACGCTGTCACCGTTGTTGCGGATACAGAAAGTGCATCTGCATGGGCAAGCATTTGTAATATTTAAGTAAGCCTGATTTCCATAAGTATAAACAATATCAGTCATATTCAAACTCCTTTAAAAAATCGAGATTTAAAATTCATTTTATCAAGCGCACCTGCGATAATTATAAATAGAATTACGCTGGCAACTGCTTGAATTGTGTTGCCAATTATTGAGAGTGTTGCAGATGCAACTGAATACAAAATACACTCTGCAATAAAATATCCTAAAATTGAAATTGCACCTGAAATAATAGTCGTTGATGCAGTTTTTACATTCAATATTTTTGATGATGGGTTTCTTTTGCAGATAAGCATTAAAGGTAACGCAATCAAAATTTTTATGATTGCAGTTGGGAATGCCCATACGGCGTAGCCACCTAAAACATCTGCCAAAGCACCACCCAATGCCCCCGCAACAAGACAATAGGGGAAAGGCAAAATACAAGCCGACAGATAAATAAAGCAATCGCCGAAATGAATATATCCTTCGCCAAGCCCTGTTGAAAATTTAATAAGCATTGTTGAGAGTAGAATAATAGCAGTGAAAATCGCAGTGTTTGTAGTTCTTAAAAGGGATTTTTTATTTCGCATTTATAATCATCTCCAAAGATGTCTGAAAATTCACACCCTGTGGCTCATAATCGAGTGTAGTCGGGGTGTTTTTTATTGAACTATAAATAAAATCTGTGGCAAGGGTGACTGAATCAAAAATATCCATACCCTTTGTAATTCCACCACAAACAACACTTGAAAAAATGTCACCTGTACCTGAATAACTGCCGTTGAGACGAAAACTTTTTATTGTTCCTATTTGGTCTTTTTCTACAAATATATTTATAATTTTATCTTGTCGCTTTATTCCTGTAACTATTACAGCTTTTGTGGTATCACTTAAAAGCGAATGAGCAAGAGTCGGGATTTTATCATAGTTTTCTTCTTTACTGATTTCGTTGTAATCTGCACCACAGAGAATACATAATTCCGTAAGATTTGGTGTGATAATATTTGCCTTTTTGGTAAGCGTTTTTACCTTTTCGCAAAGCTTATCGTCATAAGTATCATAAAGCACACCGTCGTCTGCCATAACAGGGTCAACAAAAACTAATGAATTTTTACCGAAATGGTCAATAAAATCCATGATAATATCAACCTGTTTTTCACTTGCAAGATAGCCTGTTAAAATGGCATCAAATTGCACATTTTGCTTTTTCCACACATCAATATATGGGGTTAAATGGTCAGTAAAATCAACAGAATGAAAATTGTCAAATCCTGTTTGATTTGAAAGAATGGCAGTTGGTATTGGGTTGCACTCAAGCCCCATAGCAGAGAGAATGGGAAGTGACACGGTAAGTGAGCATTTTCCAAAACCTGAAAGGTCATTGATAACTGCTATTCTTTTCATTGTTTTCACCCCTTGATTTGTGTGGATTATGAGTATATAATATACTAAAAGTGTCTTTAATAAAATATACAAATTTTAGAATTTTTAAGGGGACAGTTTATGGCTAAAAACGAAAAATTGTATATGCAGATTTATGATTATTATAAAAATTTAATCGAAGATGGCAAACTGACAGAAGGAGTAAAATTGCCGTCGATTCGTCGTTGTGCAGAAGAGAGAAATGTAAGCAAAACAACGGTTGAATCTGCGTTTATGTGCCTTTGCGATGATGGCTACATAATGCCAAAAAGTCAAAGTGGATATTATGTGTCAAAAAGGGGGATAAGTTCTAAAACAACAACCCCAAAAGAGACGAAAAAAGATAATGAAAAGAAGATTATTTATGATTTTTCATCGTCGGGTGTTGACAGTGAAAGTTTTAATATGGACATCTGGCGTCGTTATGTGAAAAGTGCTCTTAGACAGAACGAAGAATTGCTTTTTTATGGTGAACCACAGGGTGAAATAGAACTTCGTCGTGAGATTGCAAAATATGTTCAAGAGAGCCGAAATTGTGTCTGTAATGAAGAAAATATAGTAATCGGAGCAGGTGTGCAAGCACTTTTGAATATTCTTTGTCCATTGCTTAAAAGCCGAAAAACAGTATGCTTTGATGATGAGAATTATAAACAGGGTGTGGCAATTTTTAAAGATTACGGCTATAAAATTTCATCAAAAGAAAAGAGCAATATTCTCTATGTTTCTCCGTCATATAGGGGCAAAACAGGAGACACAATGAGCGTGCAAGAAAGGTTTTCTCTTGTGGAATTCGCACGAGAAAATAACAAGCTTATAATCGAAGATGACTATGGTAGTGAGTTTCGTTATTTTAATCGTCCAACACCATCTTTACAAGGTCTTGACGGTGGAGAAAATGTGGTCTATTTGGGTACATTTTCAAAGTTATTGCTACCATCAATTCGAATAAGCTTTATAATTTTGCCCGATAACTTTTTAGACGAATATAAGCAGAAAAGAGAACTTTATAATCAGACAGTTGGCAAGGTTGACCAAATAGCACTTTGTAGTTATATTCGTGATGGTCATCTTAATTCGCAAATTAGAAAATCAAGAAAATTATATATGCAAAAATCAAAAATGCTAAGTGATTTACTGTTGCAGAAATTCGGTGATAAAGTGAGAATTTTAAAGTCAGATTCACCACTTTATGTGCGTTGTGTTTTTGATTTAGGTCTCTCAAATGAGCATATTTATAAAGTGTTTTATGACAATGGAATTTCTGTAATAAATTCGGGTGAAGATGGTGAATTTGCACTATCTGTGTCAGCAGTTTCCATAAATTCCCTTGAAGATGCTACTGATGTAATGAAAGCATTGTTATTTCTTTGTCAATAATGACAAAAATTTACCCATATATATAATAAAAAATAATAATACCAATGAATATGTAAAAAAACAAAAAAAATAATAGACATTTTTGGTATAGTCTGTTATAATTTTAACATACACGATTATAATGAATTTTTGTGTGTTTGCGACGAATATTGTTGCTAAAAAGTATTCTAAGGGGTAATGAAAATTACCGTTATTTTAAAAGGAGGAAACCTAAAATGCTCAAAAAAATCAGTTCACTTCCATTTAAGGGAACAGCTGAACAAGAAGCACAGCTTAAAGCTGTTATTGAAGCAAATAAGGACGATAAAAGTATGCTCATGCATGTAATGCAAGAAGCACAAGGTATTTACGGATATCTTCCTTATGAGGTTCAGGTAATGATTGCAGAGGGTATGGATGTTCCGCTTGAAAAAGTTTATGGCGTATCAACCTTCTATGCACAGTTCTCACTTTCACCAAAAGGTGAATACAACATTTCAGTTTGTCTTGGTACAGCTTGTTATGTAAAGGGTGCACAAGACCTTGTTGACAGAATTTCAGAAAAACTTGGCATCGGTCCTGATGAATGTACTGCTGACGGCAAATTCTCTCTTGAAGCTTGTCGTTGTATCGGTGCTTGCGGACTTGCTCCTGTTCTTACAGTTAACGACGAAGTTTACGGTAAGCTCACAGGCGACGATATCCCAGGTATTCTTGAAAAATATATGGCATAATGAGAGAACTATCTCTAAATATTTTAGATATTGCCCAGAATTCAATAACTGCTAATGCATCACTTATAACAATTGAAGTTTTGGAGAATACTTTGGAACAAACATTGCTCATTGGTATTTATGACAACGGCAAAGGTATGAGTGAAGAACAAGTAAAAAGTGTAATCGACCCGTTTTTTACAACAAGAACAACTCGAAAAGTTGGTATGGGTATTCCACTTTTTAAAATGGCAGCAGAGCAGACGGGTGGCAGTCTTGAAATCAAATCGGAGTTGGGTGTTGGCACCGAGACTCGTGCATTTTTTAAGACCGACAGTGTTGATTTCACACCCCTTGGTGATGTGGCATCAACAATACAGATGTTAATCACAATGAATACTGACCGTGACTTTGTTTATAAACACAAAGTGGATGATAAAGAATTCGTTTGTGATACCCGCGAACTTAAAGCGATTTTGGGTGATGTTCCACTTGATACTTATGAAGTTTCACAGTGGATACTTGAATTTATTAAAGAAAACACGGAGGTGCTCTATAAATGAAAACTCTTGCAGAACTTATGGCAATTAAAGAAGCAACAATGCAGAAGATGACAGTTCGTGAAGACACAGGCGACGACGCAATCAGAGTTGTTGTTGGTATGGCTACTTGTGGTATCGCAGCAGGTGCTCGTCCAGTGCTTAACGCATTCGTTGACGAAGTTGCAAAAAGAAATCTTAAAGGGGTTACAGTTTCACAGACAGGTTGTATCGGTATGTGCCAATATGAGCCAATCGTTGAAGTAATCCAACCAGGTAAAGAAAAAGTAACATATGTTAAAATGACATCTGATAAAGTGGCAAAGGTTGTTAACGAACACATCGTTAACGGTAACCCTGTTGTCGAATATACAGTTAAATAAGGAGGAAACATAATGTATCGTTCACACGTACTTGTTTGCGGCGGTACCGGTTGTACCTCTTCAAACAGCCAGGCAATTATTGAGGCTCTTGAAACTCAGATTGCTGAAAAGGGACTTAGTGAAGAAATCAAAGTTATCAGAACAGGTTGTTTTGGCCTTTGTGCTCTCGGCCCAATTATGATTGTTTACCCAGAAGGCAGCTTCTATTCACAGGTTAAGGTTGAAGATATTCCTGAAATCGTTGAAGAACACCTTCTTAAAGGTAGAATTGTTACTCGTCTTCTCTATGATGAAACAGTAACACCAAACGAAATCAAATCTCTTAATGACACAACATTCTATGCAAAGCAAGAGCGTGTTGCTCTTCGTAACTGCGGTGTCATTGACCCAGAAAATATCGATGAATACATAGCTTATGACGGCTATCAGGCTCTCGCTAAGTGTCTTACAGAATACACACCTGAACAGGTTATTCAGATTGTTAAAGATTCAGGACTTCGTGGCCGTGGCGGCGGCGGATTCCCAACAGGTCTTAAATGGAGCTTCACAGCTGCTAATGCTGCTGACCAGAAATATGTTGTATGTAATGCTGACGAAGGTGACCCAGGTGCATTCATGGACCGTTCAGTTCTTGAAGGCGACCCACACTGTATCATTGAAGCAATGGCTATTTGTGGTTACGCAACAGGCGCAACAGAAGGTTATGTTTATGTTCGTGCTGAATACCCAATCGCAGTTAACAGACTTCAGATTGCTATCGACCAAGCTAAAGAATATGGCCTTTTAGGTAAAAATATTTTTGATTCAGGTTTCGACTTCGACCTTCACATCCGTCTTGGTGCTGGTGCTTTCGTTTGTGGTGAAGAAACAGCTCTTATGACATCAATTGAAGGTAACCGTGGTGAGCCAAGACCTCGTCCACCATACCCAGCAGTTAAAGGTCTCTTCGGCAAACCAACAACAGAAAACAACGTTGAAACATTTGCAAATATTCCACAGATTATCCTTAAGGGTGCTGATTGGTTCGCATCAATGGGTACAGAAAAATCAAAGGGTACAAAGGTATTTGCTCTTGGTGGTAAAATCAACAACACAGGTCTTGTTGAAGTTCCAATGGGTACAACACTTCGCGAAGTTATCGACGAAATCGGTGGCGGTATTCCAAATGGTAAAAAATTCAAGGCTGCTCAAACAGGTGGTCCTTCAGGTGGTTGTATCCCAGCTTCTCTTATGGACACACCAATTGACTATGATAACCTTACAGCAATCGGCTGTATGATGGGTTCAGGCGGACTTATCGTTATGGACGAAGACAACTGTATGGTTGACATTGCTAAGTTCTTCCTTGATTTCACAGTTGACGAATCTTGTGGTAAATGTACACCTTGCCGTGTAGGTACAAAGAGACTTCGTGAAATGCTCGAAAAGATTACTGATGGTAAGGCAACTCTTAAGGACCTTGATGAGCTTGAAGAGCTTTGCTACTACATCAAGGAAAATTCACTTTGCGGTCTTGGTCAGACAGCTCCAAACCCTGTTCTTGCAACTCTTAAATTCTTCCGTGACGAATATGTAGCTCACGTTGTTGATAAGACTTGTCCAGCAGGCGTTTGTAAGAAACTTGTTAAGTACGAAATCGTTGCTGACGCATGTAAAGGTTGTACACTCTGTGCTAGAAAGTGCCCAAAGTCGATCGTAGCCATGTCGTTCTGTGAGCCAAGGAGTTGGGTTTCCTA
>JAZQWV010000049.1:0-4011 GCA_045632525.1 Candidatus Fimenecus sp. | reverse complement strand
TTTTTATGAAAATATAGAACTTATTTTAAATATTTGTTATAATGTGAAAAGGTGATTTGAATGTTTAAGAAAATCATATCAATTTTAATGGTATTTGTGCTTGTTTCTACTTGCTTTTCAGGTTGCAAAAAAGAAGAAACAGGTGAGGCGTTAGCGTGCGCAATTTCTGAAATGCCGGGTACTTTTGACCCACAGATTGCGACAACAACTGTTGAAAAAATGATTTCTGTCAATATTTTTGACGGACTCTTTAAATTGGACGAAAACGGTGAGCCACAAAAATGCGCAGCAGTTGATTATTCAGTTTCAGCTGACGGACTTGTTTATACTTTCCAAATTCAAAAAGATACATATTATTATCTTTCAGCGGCAGTTGAGAGCTTTATTGAAGATAAAAATGTGACAATAGAAGGCAAAATTACTGCTGAAGATTTTGTTTTTGGAATTACCCGTAGCATTCTTCCTGAAACTAATTCAGAAGATTTTGAACTTTTAAGTGTTATTAAAAATGCAAACGCTGTTCACAATGGTACAATGAGTGCAGACTCTCTCGGTATTCGTGCAACAGGGGAATATACCCTTGAAATCACACTCGAAAATCCAAGTAGTGAGTTTCTCTATGCTCTCAGTCAACCTGTTTCATTCCCTTGCGACAAAGAATTCTTTGAATTAACAGGTGGTCGCTATGGTCTTGATTCAGAATATATTATCACCAATGGTGGTTTTTATCTTTCAAATGTGAGTGAAGATAAATCAGTTAGAATTGCAAAGCAGAGTGATTATAAAGGTAGTCACCAAGCAATTCCAACTGCAGTTGGCTTTTATTTGAATAGTGATTCTGTGAATGTTGCAGATAAACTTGATAAAGGCGATTATGATGTTGGTTTCTTCACAGATGAAGAAGCTATTGACGAGTTGGGTCGTAGAGTGCAAAAAAATGTGCTTGAAAATATTTCTTGTTCTTTAATTTTTAATATGAGTAATGAGAAGTTGCAGAATTTGTCACTTCGTACAGGACTTATTGCAGGTATCGATTTAACACATCTTACAGATAAACCAATGCAGACTCTTGTGCCAGCATATTATGGAGTTAACGGTGATGTTGAAAAGATTTCTTTTAGCGCCGACAATGCTCATAACACAATGATTCAAGCCTTTGAAGAACTTAAAATCAAAAATCTTTCAGTTGATATTCTTTGCACTTCAAAATACGAAAAGATGGCTAAAAATATCGTCAACAGTTGGCAAAACTGTATCGGCGTTGAACTTAACGGTACTGTAACTGTTGTAGATGAAAAAGATTTTAGCAAAAAGATAAATAGTGGTGAATATGAACTTGCAATTTATCCGATAGCAGTTGATTCAGATAAAGCAAGTGATTTTCTTGCAGTTTTCTCTAGCGATAATCCAGCGAATGTATTTTTATATTCATCAGGCGAATACAATCGCATTTGGAGCGATGTTAAGAACAACTCAACTAACGATAAAATAAATTATGCACAAAGTTATTTGCTCAAAAATGCAGTTGTGTTGCCACTTGTAAGTGAAAATACAGTTTTTGCAATTGCAAAGGGCACAAGCGGAGTTTATTTCTGTGGCAATCGAGCAAATGTGTATTTTTATAAAGGACAAAGATAATGACAACAAAAAGAAAAGTTCATATAGGAATTTCGTGGGTGCTTGTGATAATCTGTATGGGGATAATTTTTGCCCTATCGGCACAGGTGGCAGATGATTCCCAAGAGTTAAGTGACTCGTTTATCAGAAAGATATTTGAAACTTTCGGCATTGCAATTGAAAGTGATTTAATTCGCACTATTGCTCATTGCCTTGAGTTTATGGGACTTTCAGTGCTTTTATTCAACGCAGTTTATGTAACATGGTTTTTAAAACTTACACCAATAATTGCATTTCTTGGAACGGCATTCTATGCAACAACTGATGAAATTCATCAGATTTTTGTGCCTGGCAGAGCATTCCAGATGAGCGATATTTTAGTTGATAGCACAGGTGCTTTGATTGGTGTCACAGCATCATTTGTAATATTAAAGATAATACTTTCTATAAAGAAAAGGGGAAATAAAAATGGCAATTCTTAAACCTTTTAAGGCGGTAAGACCAAAGGACGAATATGCAAGTCAGGTTGGTGCGTTGCCCTATGATGTTATGAATTCAGAAGAAGCAAGAGAGATGGTGAAAGATAAGCCATATTCATTCTTGCATGTTGATAAAGCTGAAGTTGATTTACCACAGGGTATTGACATTTATTCTGCAGAAGTTTATGAAAAGGCAAAAGAAAACCTTGATGCGTTAAGTGAAAAGGGTATCTGCAAACAAGACGAAAAACCAATGCTCTATATCTATCGTCAGATTATGCTAGGCCGTGAGCAGACAGGTATCGTTGGTTGTACTGCTGTTGACGATTACATAAACAATGTGATTAAAAAGCACGAGTTTACAAGAGCCGATAAAGAAGCAGACCGAATCCGTCATGTTGATACTCTTGACGCTAACACAGGCCCAATTTTCTTGACACACAGAGAGAATAAGACAGTTACAGACATCACAGAAAACTGGAAAAACACTCACGCACCTGTGTTTGATTTTGTAAGTGACGACGGTGTTTCTCAGACAGTATGGGTGATTGATGATGAGCAGGTTATTGACACTCTTGTTAAAGAATTCGCAGAAATTCCATATCTCTATATTGCAGATGGTCATCATAGATGTGCTTCAGCAGTGCGCGTAGGTGAGAGAAGACGCGGTGACGGCGAATATGATAAAAATGCAGAGTTCAACTTCTTCTTGTCAGTAATCTTCCCTTGCGACCAACTTAAAATTATGGATTATAACCGTGTAATTGCGGATTTGAATGGTAACACAAGCGAAGAATTTATCGCAAAAATGAGTGAAAAATTCATTGTTGAAGAAGCAGAAGCAAGTCCTTATGCACCAACAGAGCGCCATACATTTGGTATGTATCTCGATAACAAGTGGTATAAGGTAACAGCAAAACCAGAGTTTATCAATGAAAATGACCCTGTTTTGTGCCTTGATGTTTCCATTCTTCAAAATAATCTTATTACACCAATTCTTAATATCACAGACCCTAGAACAGACAAGAGAATTGACTTTGTTGGTGGTATTCGTGGACTCTCAGAACTTGAAAGAAGATGCGCAGAGTGTATGAAATTAGCATTCGCAATGTACCCAACATCTCTTAATGAACTTATGGATATTGCCGACGCAGGTCAGGTTATGCCACCAAAATCAACATGGTTTGAACCAAAATTGCTTTCTGGTCTTTTCATTCACAAGTTGTCATAAATCATTATGCAAGATTTACCGAAAAGAAAAAGTTTAAGATTAAAAGAATATGATTATTCTCAAAATGGTTGTTATTTTGTAACTGTATGTGTAAAGGATAAACGACATCTGCTAGCACATTATAGGTCAAAGAAAAACATTGTAGGGGCGGGTCTCTGTGCCCGCCCGCAAGATGCGATTGTATTAACACCATTGGGTAGAGAAGTGGAAAAAGCGATTGATTATATCAATATTCATTACAAAAATATAAACATTGACAATGCAATTGTGATGCCAAATCATATTCATATCCTTTTAACAATTGATAATATTAACCCAAACTTTTCGGGCGGGCACGGAGACCCGCCCCTACAAGATGTCATAAGAAACTTGAAATCCTATACAACTCAAAAATATTGGGAATTGTCAGGTAATGAAAATGGTGTGTTGTGGCAACGAGGATACATTGACCACATAATACGAAATCAAACTGATTTTGAACATCATTGGAACTATATTGAATATAACGCGTTGAAAGAAAATAAATAAACTAATGGCAGAGACTTCTCTGCCGTATTTTTTTGTTTCACTGTTCGTTAATTTGCACAAAAAGTTACATCTTAATTTGTAAATTTGTGCCAAAGGTAGAATGTGGAATAAAATATGCTTTTTGCCTTGACTTGAGAGACTTGTCATTGTAATATA
>JAZQWV010000048.1:0-30059 GCA_045632525.1 Candidatus Fimenecus sp. | reverse complement strand
GGTAAGCGAGCTTAATAAACTCTACGAGGACAAGCTTGAATCGGTATATTCCTGCAACATCAAGACTCGTGAGGATAAACCCGAAACGGTTTCTTATAGCGTAACCGAGCGCAAGGCTCCTGCAGTTAAGTGCGCATCTCCCAAGGTGCTTATTCCCGTATTCCCCGGCACGAACTGTGAATACGATTCTGCAAAGGCGGTTCGCGATGCGGGTGCTGAGCCCGAAATCTTCGTTATTAACAACTTAACTGCAGAAGGTATTGTTAAGAGTGTTAACGAATTTGCAAATAAAATTAAAGAATCACAGATGATTTTCATCCCTGGCGGATTCTCAGGCGGTGACGAACCTGAAGGTTCAGGTAAGTTCATTACTGCAGTATTCAGAAACGAAATTATCAAAGATGCAGTAACAGATCTCCTTGAAAACAGAGATGGTCTTATGTGCGGTATCTGTAATGGTTTCCAGGCACTTATCAAACTCGGTCTTGTTCCTTATGGCAAGATTATTGATACTGATGAAAATTGTCCAACGCTTACATTCAATAACATCAGTCGTCACCAGAGCAGAATTGTTCACACAAGAATTGCATCAACAAAATCACCATGGCTCAGCCTTATGAATGTTGGTGATGTTGTGAATGTTCCAATTTCTCATGGTGAAGGTAAATTCCTTGCTTCTCCTGAGCTTATTGCAGAGCTTGCTAAAAATGGTCAGATTGCTACACAGTATGTTGACCTTGACGGTAACGCAACATCTAATATTGACTTTAACCCAAATGGTTCATTGTGCGCAATTGAAGGTATCACTTCACCTGATGGCCGTGTATTCGGTAAAATGGGTCACAGTGAGCGTATCGGCGACGGTCTTTATAAAAATGTTCCTGGTGAATATGATATTCGTATGTTTGAAGCTGCAATTAAATATTTTAAATAATTAAGTCGAAACACCACCTTTGAAAATATGCCGTTTGTTGACAAATATGTCAATTTATGGTATATTTTAGAAAAAGGTGGTGTATTTTGTATGAAATCAACTTTAATTGTAAGACCAGTTGACAACAATGGCAGAATAGTTTTACCAAAACATCTACTTAGAGATGTTTTTAAAGCAAACGACAACGAAAAATTAGCATTAGAGTTTTTTTATAATGATGATTCAATTATTTTAAAAAGATTTCATTCAAAATGTGTATTCTGCGATAATGAAAATGATTTAATTGAGTTTAAAGGAATAAATATTTGCCCAACTTGTCTTGAAAACTTAAAAAACATATAAAAAAATTAACCACTCACTTGTGTGAGTGGTTAATTTTTTTATAAATTACTTACATGATAGCTAAGCGTCATTAAACTGTCACTTAGATGAACATTTTCAACAGCAACATTTGGATGATTAGCAGATATGTCATAATGGCTAAAGTTCCAAAATCCTTTAATACCTAATTGAACAAGTTGCGGTGCAAGCGTTTCTGCAGCAGCACTTGGTATACAAAGAACTGCAACAACAGGGGAGTTGTCTTTGCAAAAATCAAAAAGTCCATCAATGTGTCTAATTGGTATTCCGCGCAACATCTGCCCAGAAAGTGCAGGATTTTTATCGAAAATTCCAATAACATTAAAACCTCTTGCCTCAAAAGACATGTGTAATGCTACAGCTTTACCAAGGTTTCCTGCTCCAATAAGAATTGCTTTTCTAGTTTTATCAACACCTAAAATCTTGCCAATTTCATTATAAAGACTTTCAATATTGTAACCATATCCTTGTTGACCAAAACCACCAAAACAATTTAAATCTTGTCTAATCTGAGATGCAGTAAATCCCATTTTTTCAGATAAATCTTTAGAAGAAATTCTAACAACACCTCTTGCTTTTAATTCACCTAAAAATCTGTAATAACGGGGGAGACGCTTAATGACAGAAATTGAAACTCCATCATTTTTACCCATAATTTTCACCTCTTATGAAAGCTTTTTAACAGTTTCCATTACATAGTCACCGAAGTCACTACATGTTGCACCGTTGTCACGACCTGTAATTGTAAGTTTCTTTTCTTCAAACATACAAATATCAAGTGCTCTTTCAAGCAAATCAGCTTCTTTTTGTTTACCAATGTGTGAGAGAAGCATAACAGTTGCACGAAGCATTGAACAAGGGTCAGCATATTGACCGCGACCTTCACGAATCATTCTTGGTGCTGAACCGTGAATTGCTTCAAACATTGCATATCTCTTACCAAGGTTAGCACTACCAGCAGTACCAACACCACCTTGGAATTCAGCAGCTTCATCAGTGATAATATCACCATAAAGGTTTGGAAGAACAAATACCTTAAAGTCTTTTCTTCTCTTTTCGTCAATCAACTTAGCAGTTGTAATATCAACATACCATTCATCTGTTATGATTTCTGGATATTCTTTACCAACTTCTTTACAGATTCTCAAGAATTTACCATCAGTTGTCTTAATAACATTTGCTTTGTTGATAATAGAAACTCTCTCTTTACCATTTCTCTTTGCATAGTCATAAGCCATACGAGCAATTCTTTCTGAGCCTTCACTTGTTGTAACAACAAAGTCCATAGCAAGGTCTTCAGTAACATTAACACCTTTTGAACCTACTGCATAAGCACCTTCAGTATTTTCACGGAAGAATGTCCAGTCAATTCCTTGGTCAGGAACTTTAACAGGTCTAACATTTGCAAAAAGATCAAGTTCTTTTCTCATTGCAACATTAGCACTTTCAATGTTTGGCCATGGGTCGCCAGCCTGTGGAGTTGTTGTAGGTCCTTTAAGAATAACATGGCACTCTTTAAGTTCTGCAAGAACATCATCAGGAATAGCTTTCATAACAGCAACACGATTTTCGATTGTAAGACCATCAATAACCTTAAATTCAACTTTACCAGTTTTTACATCATCAGCAAGCATATATTCAAGAACTCTTGCTGATTCTTTTGTGATAATTGGTCCAATGCCATCACCACCACAAACACCGATAATGATTTTATCAAGTTTTTCAAAATCTACAAATTCTTTTTGTGCTTTAATCTTTTCATTTCTTGTAAGTTGTTCTCTGATAAGAGCTTCATACTTTGCAAGAGCTTCTTTAATTTGATTTTCCATATTTAAAACTCCTTAAAAAGATTCTTTAGTGTAATTAAGAAGACCACCTGCGAGAATAATATCTTTCTGACGCTGTGAAAGGTCATATTTGATTTCATATTCTTCGTTTGTTGTAAGATTTACAAGAACAGCTGGTTGATTGTTTATAATCGCATTTTTAATACCTTTAAGTCTTAATTCATCGCCTTGTGTAATCTTATCGTAATCATCAGGATTTGCAAAGTTAAGTGGAAGGATACCAGCATTGATAAGGTTTGCACAGTGAATTCTAGCAAAAGACTTTGTAATAACTGCCTTAACACCAAGGTAAAGTGGAACAAGAGCAGCGTGTTCACGAGATGAGCCTTGTCCGTAGTTTGCACCACCAATTACAATACCTTTGCCTTCAGCTTTAATTCTTTCAGGGAATGTTTTATCACAAACTCCGAAACAATATTGTGAAAGGAAAGGAATATTTGAACGATAGGGGAGAATCTTAGCGCCAGCAGGCATAATATGGTCAGTTGTAATATCGTCACCAACTTTAAGAATAGCTTTTGCTGTAATATCGTCACCCATAGGTTCGCTTGTTGGGAAAGGTTTAATATTAGGACCATACATAACTTCAACATCTTTTGCTTCTTCAGGTGATGCAGGCATAGCAACCATATTATCGTTGATGATAAATTCTTTTGGAAGAACGATTTCAGGAAATTCACCTAAATCTCTTGGGTCTGTAAGATAACCTGTAAGAGCAGATGCAGCCGCAACTTCAGGGCTTACAAGATATATTCCAGCATCAGCAGTACCTGAACGACCTTCAAAGTTTCTATTGAATGTACGAAGCGAAACACCAGCGGAATTTGGAGATTGTCCCATACCGATACAAGGACCACAAGCACTTTCAAGAATTCTTGCACCTGCATCAATCATATTTGCAAGAGCGCCATTCTGTGAAATCATATTAAGAACCTGTTTTGAACCTGGTGCAATTGAAAGGCTAACTGCAGGATGAACGGTTTTTCCTTTAAGAATTGCAGCAACTTTCATCATGTCGAGAAGTGATGAGTTTGTGCATGAACCAATACAAACTTGGTCAACTTTAATTTTGCCGATTTCAGTTACTGATTTAACTCTGTCAGGCATGTGAGGACAAGCCGCCATTGGAGCAAGTTCTGATAAATCAATATTAATAACTTCATCATAAACTGCATCTTCATCAGCTTTGAGTTCAACCCAATCTTCTTCACGACCTTGTGCTTTTAAGAATGCTTTTGTAATGTCGTCAGAAGGGAATACAGATGTTGTTGCGCCGAGTTCAGCACCCATATTAGTAATTGTTGCTCTTTCTGGAACAGAGAGAGTAGCAACACCTTCGCCGCCGTATTCAATAATCTTACCTACGCCACCCTTGACTGTCATAATACGAAGAACTTCAAGAATAACATCTTTAGCAGCTACCCAAGGACTGAGTTTACCTGTAAGGTTAACTCTAACCATTTTAGGCATTGTAATGTAGTATGTACCGCCACCCATAGCAACAGCAACGTCAAGTCCGCCAGCGCCCATAGCAAGCATACCGATACCACCACCAGTAGGTGTGTGACTATCTGAACCAATTAATGTTTTGCCTGGTTTACCAAATCTTTCAAGGTGCACTTGATGGCAAATACCATTACCAGGTCTTGAAAAACGAATACCACGTTTTTTAGCAACGCTTTGAATAAATCTGTGGTCATCAGCATTTTCAAATCCTGTCTGCAATGTATTGTGGTCAATATAAGCAACTGAAAGTTCAGTCTTAACTTGTTCAATACCCATTGCTTCAAGCTCAAGATAAGCCATTGTACCAGTTGCATCTTGTGTTAATGTTTGGTCAATTTTCAAACCAACTTCATTGCCGGGTGTCATATCACCACTGACAAGGTGAGATTTAATAAGTTTTTGTCCGATTGTCATACCCATTTTAAATCACTCCTTGGACTTTTTCATTTTTTTAACAATCTACAAAGATTTTATTACATTGTCATAAATTTGTCAATATATAATAAGTATTTTAAAAAGTATTTTTTCTCAAAATATTGATATTAAAAATTAATTATGATACAATATTTAGCATATATGTGATTATTTTCGCTCTTTTAGGTAAAAATATTTTTATCTTTAGGAGGTAATAACCATGTGTTTATATTTTAATGATAGCGTTTTGGTACAAAGCTCAGATGATTTACAAGACGAAGTCTATAATGAACAAGATACTTCGATTAGCGACGAAATAAGAGATAACGGAGCTTTTTCTGTCGGAAGAGATGGTAAATATATCCACTGTCTTACTATAATAGGTCAAATTGAAGGCCACTATATTTTGCCGCCAACCAACAAAACAACAAAATATGAACATGTAATACCTCAACTCGTTGCAGTTGAAGAAGATGACAGCATTGATGGTTTGCTCATTATTCTTAACACAGTAGGTGGCGATATTGAAGCGGGTCTAGCAATTGCTGAATTGATTTCTGGCATGAAAAAGCCTACTGCTTCGCTTGTACTTGGTGGTGGACACTCAATTGGTGTTCCGCTTGCAGTATCTTCTGACCGTTCTTTTATTGTTCCAACTGCAACAATGACTATACACCCTGTTAGAATGAACGGCTTAGTTTTGGGTGTGCCACAAACACTTTCATATTTTGATAAAATGCAAGAACGAATTGTTAGTTTTGTATCACAGAATTCTAATATTGAGCCTGACCGTTTTCGTCAACTTATGTTAGCGACAGGGGAGTTGATAATGGATGTTGGCACTGTTCTTGATGGTGAAACAGCCGTAAAAGAAGGCTTAATTGATAATATTGGTAATTTAAAAGACGCATTGTCATATTTATATTCTAAAATCAACAAAAACAATGGAGATGATTAAATGTCAATTATTAAAGCGATCATTTTAGGTTTGGTTCAGGGTATAACTGAATTTTTGCCTATTTCAAGTAGTGGTCATTTATCACTATTTCAACATTTTTTAGGTGTATCTGGTGAGGGGTCATTATTGTTTTCCGTTCTTTTACACCTTGGAACTTTAATAGCAGTATTTATTGTTTTCCACAAAACTATTTTTGAATTGATTACAGAATGTTTTGATTTAATAAAACTTATTTTCACAGGAAAATTCAAATTCAGTGAACTTGCAGGTAAAAAGAAAATGTTGTTTATGTTTGTAATTTCCTGTGTTCCACTTTTATTGCTCTTGATTCCTGTTGGAAACGACCTTAAGCTTATGGATGTACTTTCAGGATTCTCAGAAGACGACAGTATTCTTATTGAAGGTTTTTGTTTCTTAGTTACTGGTATGCTTTTGCTAGTTTCTACATATATTGGCAAGCGAAAAACTTTATCTAATGAAGTTAATCCAAAAGAAGCACTCGCTATTGGTATAGCTCAAGCTTTTGCAGCGGGATTTCCGGGAATTTCACGCTCAGGCTCAACAATTTCAACAGGTATGATTTTTGGCGTTTCAAAAGAAACGATGGTTGAGTATTCATTTATTCTTGGTATTCCTGCAATTCTTGTAGCAAATATTGTAGAACTTAAAGATGCTATCGATGTTGGTGCACAATTAGAATTATTACCAACAATTATTGGTATTATCGTAGCAGCTGTTTCAGGTGTTGCTTGCATAAAACTTTTACAATGGATTTTGAAGAAAGATATGTGGAAATATTTTGGTTTCTATTGTCTTGCTCTTGGCGTAATTGTATTAATTTGTAGTATTCTTGGACTTTAATTTGGAGATGTTTTGATGGCAAATCAAAGAAGTAAAAAAACTACTTCGAGAAGCAATAATTCTAGAAGTAAAAAACAAAATACAAAAAAGAATTTTTCAGTAAATAGACAATTTAGTGCAATAATTCTTTTTGCAATTGCAATTTTGCTGCTCTGTCTTTCAATAATTGATGCAGGTGGATTATGGGGATTACTCAGAACTTTTCTTTTTGGAATGTTTGGTTTCTGCACATTTATTTTCCCATTATTACTCTTCGTCGTTGCAGTTTTCCTTACACTTGATAAAACTGACGGAAAATTCACAACAAAACTTATTGAAGTGACTTTAATTATTACAGTAATCTGTAGTATATGGCACATTATTGTTTGTGATAGTAATACAGAATTTTTTGCAGCAATTAAAGATGCTTATAATACATATAAGATTGATGGCAGTATGCTTGGTAGTGGTGTGTTTGGTGCAATCATTGGTGGTCTTATACTTTTAATTACAGGTGGAAGTGTCGCAGCAAGCCTTGTAATAGCCTTTATTATTCTTTTTGTGCTTTTAATGGTAACTTCAAATCTTACTCTTGAAAGATTGTTTAAAGGCATTTCAAAACCTGTTAAGAAGATAGGGGAAGTAACCGGGGATAAAATTGCAGAATATGGTGAAAAACTCGAACAGCATCACGAAGAAAAAGTTCAGCGAAAGAAAGAATTTATTGCCGATGTTGATTTAGGTCCAGAACCAGAGCCAGATGCAGAAAAAATTCCTTTGTTTAACGAAGAAATTCCTGATGATGATTTAGTACCATACTCTGATGCAACAGGTAAAAATATTGATATTGAATCTGATGATGAAACACCAGCAACAGAAGAAAAAGTAATTAATCTTGATGATATTATCAAAAAGAATGTTGTTGAAGCTGAACCAGTTCAAGAAAAAATAGAAGAAGTCACAGAAATCGCTGACGATGACGAATGGGAAGAAGAAAAAGCTAAACCATATATTCTTCCTTCAATTGAATGTTTGAATTTACCAAAAAGCAGTAATGCTTCAAATTATGAAGCTGAACGCAAGATGAACGCCGAAAAACTCACAAACACATTGAGAAGTTTTGGTGTTGAAACAAAAATCGTTGGTATTTCTCAAGGACCTTCTGTTACAAGATATGAAATTCAACCAGCTGCTGGTGTTAAAATCAGTAAAATCACAAACCTTGCTGATGATATTGCACTTAATCTTGCGGCATCTGGTGTTCGTATAGAAGCGCCAATACCTAATAAAGCAGCAGTGGGTATTGAAGTCCCAAATAAAAACAGACGAATGGTATCAATGCGTGAAGTTATTGACCAACCACAATATAAAGAAGCAAAATCAAAGCTCACTGTTGCGCTTGGTAAAGACATTACAGGTGAATTTGTCTATTCTGACCTTGTAAAAATGCCACACTTACTTATCGCGGGTACAACAGGTTCTGGTAAATCAGTTTGTCTTAACTCAATGATTGTCAGCATTCTTTATAACGCGACTCCCGATGAAGTTAAGCTTTTAATGATTGACCCAAAACAAGTTGAATTTACCGTTTACAATGGAATTCCACATTTGCTTGTTCCTGTTGTTTCTGACCCTAGAAAAGCATCAGGTGCACTTGCATGGGCTGTTACAGAAATGCTCACAAGATACAAGACTTTCTCTGAACATAGTGTTCGCGATATTTCAGGGTATAACAGTATTTGTGAGAGCGAAGGCAAAAAGAAGATGCCACAGATTGTTATTTTCATCGATGAGTTGTCAGACTTAATGATGGCAGCACCAAATGAAGTTGAAGATTCAATTTGTCGTCTTGCTCAGATGGCTCGTGCAGCAGGTATGCACTTGGTAATTGCTACTCAAAGACCATCTGTTGATGTTATTACAGGAATTATCAAGGCAAACATTCCAAGCCGTATTTCACTTTCAGTTTCATCACAGGTTGACTCTCGAACAATTATTGACTCTGTTGGTGCTGAAAAACTGCTTGGTAATGGTGATATGCTTTATTATCCTGTTGGTATCCCAAAACCAATTCGTGTACAGGGTTGCTATCTCTCTGATAAAGAAGTTGAAAATGTTGTAAACTTTATCAAAAAGCAAGAGCAATCTGCTTATGACGATGATGTTATAAAAGAAATTGATAAAAACGCTGCTAATAGTGGTGTTAAAAAGAAGGATTCAGCACCAAGTGAAGACGGAGAAGCAGGTCATTCTGATGAGATGCTTCCAAAAGCAATTGAAGTAGTTATTGAGGCACAATCTGCGTCAACAACACTTCTTCAAAGAAAATTAAAACTCGGTTATGCTCGTGCCGCTCGTATTGTTGATGAACTTGAAGAACGCGGAATTATTGGGCCTTATGAAGGTGCAAAACCAAGAAAAGTTCTTGTTTCAAAGCAACAATGGCTCGAAATGAACGCTTTGGCACAAGGTGGAGCAAACAAATCATACGGTGAAGACGAAAGTGATGAACAAAACTTTGAATAAACAATTCTTACCAATTTCAAAACAAGATATGATTTCACGAAACTGGGATGAAGTTGACTTTGTATATGTATCTGGTGATGCTTATGTTGACCATCCTAGTTTTGGTGCATCCATTATTACAAGAGTTCTTGAAAATGCTGGATACAAAGTAGGTTTTATTTCTCAACCCAACTGGACTACCGATACAGATTTTACTGTTTTCGGCAAGCCCAGATTGGGCTTTTTTGTGTCATCAGGAAATATTGACTCAATGGTTGCTCACTATACAGTAGCTAAAAAGAAAAGAAGCACCGATGCATATTCGCCCGGTGGAAAATTCGGTTTAAGACCCGATAGAGCGGTTATTGTATATTGCAATAAAATCCGTGAAATATATGGTGATATTCCCATTGTTATAGGTGGTCTTGAAGCATCGCTTCGCAGATTCGCTCATTATGACTATTGGGATGATAAAATTAGACCATCTATACTCTTTGACTCCAGTGCAAACCTTATTTCATACGGAATGGGCGAAAAGCAAACCGTCGAAATCGCCAATCGTCTTAATAGTGGTGAAAGCATAAAAACTATTACAGATGTTAAAGGTACTTGTTATGCCGTGCCAGTTACTGAAACGCCTTATGTTGGAGTAGAATGTCCATCTTTTGAAAATGTTTGCAAATCAAAAAAAGAATATGCAATTTCTTGTAGAATACAACAAGATGAGCAAGACCATATTCGTGGTAAAGTTATCAAGCAGCGCCATGGCAAATATATGCTTATTCAAAATGTGCCAATGGAACCATTAACAACTGAAGAACTTGACGATGTTTATGCATTACCGTATATGCGAACATACCATCCAATTTATGAAAAGGTCGGGGGAGTTCCCGGAATACAAGAAGTTGAGTTTTCTATTACTCATAACCGTGGTTGTTTTGGTGGTTGTAATTTCTGCTCAATCGCTTTTCATCAGGGAAGATATATCACTTCAAGAAGTAAAGAATCCATTATAAATGAAGCAAAAATTCTCACTCAATTAGATGGTTTTAAAGGCTATATACACGATATTGGTGGTCCAACAGCAAACTTTCGAAGACCATCATGTGATAAACAGATAAAGAGTGGTTTATGTAAAGGCAAAAAGTGCTTAGCTCCAAATCCTTGTCCGGCTCTTATTTCTACTCACGAAGAATATCTTGATATTTTAAGAGAAATACGAAATATTCCAAAAGTAAAAAAAGTATTTATTCGTTCAGGTATTCGCTATGATTATCTTTTGTGTGATAAAAAAGACGATTTCTTTAAAGAACTTGTTAGATATCATGTAAGTGGTCAGTTAAAAGTTGCCCCTGAGCATTGCTCAGCTGTCGTGCTTGATAAAATGGGAAAACCCCATATTGAAGCATATAAAGAATTTTCAAAGCGTTATTTTAGCTTTACAAAATCAATTGGTAAAGAGCAATATTTAGTTCCTTACCTTATGTCTTCACATCCAGGTGCTACATTAAAAGATGCTGTTGAGTTAGCCGAGTTTATTAAAAGCGAAAATCTTCATCCAGAACAAGTTCAAGACTTTTATCCTACACCGGGTACAATTTCAACAGCAATGTATTATTCAGAGCTTGACCCATATACACTTGAACCTGTTTTTGTGGCAAAAACTCCCCATGATAAAGCATTGCAACGTGCTTTAATGCAATACTTTAATCCTAAAAATTATGATTTAGTCTATGAAGCATTAAAAAAATGTGGAAGAAACGATTTGATTGGAACATCAAACAAATGTTTAATTGCGCCAAAGTTTAACGACAGAGTGCAATACAACAGAACCCACAACAATAAGAAAGGCTATAACAATGGCAGAAAAAAAGTCAATTTACAAAAAAGGAAAAAGAAATCCTAACGGATATTATTCCAATAAAAGAAAACGCAAAGAGAAGATAACAATAATCATTGCATTAGTACTATTTTTATTCTCTCTTGTTATGTCATTTTTAGATGGCAAAGGAATTTTTACTTGGAATGATTTAAATAATGCAACAGGTACGATTAATGGACCTGTAAATATTGATAGTAATTTTTCAATTTATTATCTTGATGTTGGCCAAGGGGATTGTACAATAATTAAATCCAACGACTCAGTAATGATGATTGATACAAGTACCAAAAATCATACACAAGATATTCAAGAAGCGCTTATGTCTTTGTCTATTAATAAAATCGATTATCTTGTAATAACACATCAACACGATGACCATATGGGTAGTGCAAAAGACATTATTGATAAGTATAAAGTTGACAATATAATTATGCCTAAACTTTCAAAAATCAATATGGTTACAACCACGAGCTATGAAAATTTGCTCAATTCAATTGCAATTAATAAAGTTAATGCAATTCCAGCCACTGTTGGCGAAAGCTTTTGGTTAGGGGATGCAGCTGTTCAAATATTTAGTCCTTCAGAGCAGGATGAAGACTTAAATAATATGTCAATAGTTTTAAAAATTGTATATGGCGAAACAAAGTTTATTTTCCAAGGTGATGCAGAAAAAGCTGTAGAAAAACAATTGTTAAATTCTGATTTTGACCTTACAGCAGATGTAATCAAGCTAGGTCATCATGGTAGTAATACATCATCAACTGATAAATATCTCAAAGCAGTTAATCCTAAATATGCAATAATTTCTTGTGGTGCTGATAATAGTTATGGTCACCCACATGACGAAGTTATTGATAGGCTTAAAAAGAACAACATAGGTTTTTATGTTACAGCTCAAACAGGAGATATTACTGTAACAAGTGATGGTAAAAACATTGATATTCAGACTCAAAATAAGGAGTGGCTACCAATTTATGAATAAAGAATATTATTCTGTTAGCAGAATTGAAAATAATATTGCTATACTTGAGCTTCCTGATGAAACATTTAAAGAAGTGGATATTTCACTTTTGCCTACTGATGTTAAAGAGGGGAATATCTTAATTAAAACTGAAGAAGACAAGTTTATTCACGACTTTGACGAAGAAAAAGTTAGAAAAGATAGGTTGTTAGATTTACAAAATAAAATTTTTGGATAAATTATGAAAAATCACTTGCAATACTAAAGTTCTTGTGATATAATTTTTCAGCAATTCGCATGTGCGGTGATTTTAACAGTATTGCATCACAATATGTCCTGTTAAAAGTTGACCCGTGCAGAGGATATAAATAAGGAGGAAAAAACAATGTCAGTAGTATCTATGAAACAGTTACTCGAGGCAGGTGTTCACTTTGGACACCAGACAAGAAGATGGAACCCAAAAATGGCTGAATACATCTTCACTGAAAGAAATGGTATTTATATCATTGACCTTCAGAAAACAGTTAAAAAACTTGAAGAGGCTTACAAAGTAATTAAAGAAGTTGCTGAAAACGGCGGCGAAGTTCTTTTTGTAGGCACAAAGAAGCAGGCTCAGAGCTCAGTTAAGGAAGAGGCAATGCGTTGCGGTATGCCTTTCGTTAATGCTCGTTGGCTCGGCGGTATGCTCACAAACTTCACAACAATCAAGCAAAGAATCAAGAGACTTGCTCAGCTCAAAGCTATGCAAGAAGATGGTACATTTGACCTTCTTCCTAAAAAAGAAGTTGCAAAGTACGAACTTGAAATTGAAAAACTTGAAAAGTACATTGGTGGTATCACAGAAATGAAAAAGCAGCCAGCTGCTATGTTCATTGTTGACCCAAGAAAAGAAAAGATTGCTGTTGCAGAAGCTAAGAAACTTGGTATTCCTGTAATCGCTATCGTTGACACAAACTGTGACCCAGACGATGTTGACTATGTTATCCCAGGTAACGATGACGCTATCCGTGCAGTTAAGCTTATTGCTGGTGCTATGGCTGACGCTATCATCGAAGGCAGACAGGGCGAACAAATGGAAGTTGTAGCTGAAGAAGCTGCAGAAGAAGTTGCTGAATAATTAAATTCTTTATAGCCCGTGGCAAATAGTTACGGGCTGTTTTCAAAAATATCGTAATATTGGAGGAAAAGAAAATGGCATTTACTGCAAAAGACGTTCAGGCTCTTCGTGAGAAGACAGGCGTTGGTATGATGGATTGTAAAAAAGCTCTTGTTGAAACAGATGGCGATATGGAAAAAGCTATCGATATTCTTAGAGAAAAAGGTCTTGCTTCTGCTGCAAAGAAAGCAAGCCGTGTAGCTGCTGAAGGCGTTGTTGCTGCTTATAGTGACGCTAATGCAGGTGCTCTTGTTGAAATTAACTGTGAAACAGACTTCGTTGCAAAGGGTGAACCATTCGTTAACCTTGCTGCTAAAGTTGTTAAGACAGTTGTTGCTGCAAAACCAGCTGATGTTGAAGCTCTTCTTGCTACAAAAGCAGTTGACTCTGACAAAACAGTTGATGAAGAAGTTCAGGAAGTATTCCTTGCACTTCGTGAAAATATGAAAGTTCGTAGATTTGCTCTTGTTGAAGGTCACACAGCAACATACATCCATGCAGGTGGTACTGTTGGTGTACTTGTTGCATTTGATGTTGACGATGCGACAGCAGCTAAAGCTGAATTTGATGCTATGGGTAAAAATGTAGCAATGCAGATTGCTGCTATGAACCCAGAATATAAGAGCAAGGCTGATATTTCTGATGAAGAACTTGCTAAGATGAAGTCAATTACAATTGACAGTGCATTGAATAAACCTGATTCACTTCCAGTTCCAATTCTTAACAGCATTATTACAGAAGCAATCAATGATAAGAAGTGGAGCGACGAAGACGCTAATATTTACAACGGTCTTGACCAGAAACAGAGAAAGAACTTTGTAAACTTCATTTCAAAAGAAGCTTATGCTACTATGGCTGAAATTGCAGTGTCACATAAAGCTGAAATTTCAGAAAATAAAATCTTTACAGGTCTTGTTCAGGGTCGTCTTGCAAAGCAGATTAAAGAAGTTTGTCTTCTTGAACAGGCATTTGTTCGTTCAGACCTCTTTGATGGCGATGTAAACGGTTACATCAATTCAGTTGCTAAAGAACTTGGCGCTGACATCAAACTTTCAAGCTTTGTTCGTTTTGAAAAGGGCGAAGGTATTGAAAAGAAAGAAGAAAACTTTGCTGCTGAAATTGCAAGCATGATGTAATTTTTTCTAAAATATTCTAAAAGCACACGATTTATTTCGTGTGCTTTATTTTTATCCATATTGATAAAAGATTAACGGATTTATATTGACAAAATATGTAACAAAAATGTATAATTATTTTGTATGAAATTATATTAAGATGGGGGTATTCCTATGCAGAAAAAGACCGTTGCTCTTACAGGCTCATCAGGTACTATGGGATGGGCTGGTTTTAAAGAGCTTTACGCAAAAAAAGATAAGTTCAACATTGTTGTCCTTAACCGTGACAGTAAGAAAAACCGTGAAAAGTTTGCAGCTTATGAAAATGACCCTGCTGTTAAGCTTGTTTGGGGTGACCTTACAAATTACGAAGACGTTCTCGAAATGGTAAATGGTGCTGACTACGTTCTTCACGTTGGTGGTATGGTTTCTCCTGCTGCTGACTATTATCCTGTAAAGACACAGAAGACAAATGTTGCTGCTGCTCAGAACATTGTTAACGCTATTAAGGCACAGCCAAATCCTGATGCAGTTAAAGTTGTTTACATAGGTACAGTTGCTGAAACAGGTGACAGAAATGCTCCTGTTCATTGGGCAAGAACTGGTGACCCTATCAAAATCAGTGTTTATGACCACTATGCAATCAGTAAGGTAAAGGCAGAAGCTGTTTTTGCTGAATCAGGTCTTAAATATTGGGTATCACTTCGTCAGTCAGGTATCCTTTATCCTGCAATCCTTAAGAATATGGAACCAATTATGTATCATGTTCCAATCAATGGTGTTCTTGAATGGGCAACTGTTGAAGATTCAGGTCGTCTTCTTGCTAACGTTTGTGGCGACGACATTCCTGAAGAATTCTGGAGAAACTTCTACAATATCGGTTCAGGTGAAG
Source organism: Candidatus Fimenecus sp. (assembly GCA_045632525.1). GTDB lineage: Bacteria > Bacillota > Clostridia > Oscillospirales > Acutalibacteraceae > Fimenecus. Next base: position 14,689 of record JAZQWV010000048.1, on the reverse strand, counting down.
AATACAGAATTACAAACTTTGAATTTGAAGAACTCCTTCTTGGTACATTAGGTCTTGGTTCACCAAAGAAACTCTTTGACCCACATTGGTTCACAACTCGTAACTTCCACGGTCAGTGGTACTACGACGGTGACAAGCTTGAAAAATATTGTCATTTCCGTGCTAATATTCCTGTTAAGCAGTACTTCAAGAATATGATGAACAATGTTGAATGGTTCTATAAGCTTGCATTCCTTGCAAAGCCATTTGCATTTGCAGTTAAGCCATTTATGAAGAAGATTGCACAGACTCCTGAATACGGTACAATCTGGTGGGCAGAAAACAAAGTTGATGTAAGAATGAAAGCTTACTACGGCAGTATGGAAGAATATGAAGCTCTTCCAAGAAAGTGGGAAGATTTTGATATTGTAATTCCATCAAAGAAGACAACTGCTGATGATGTAATTGTTCTTAACCACGGTTATGATGAAACAAAACCATTTGATACTCTTACTCTTGAAGACCTTCAGAAGGCTGCTGAGTTCAGAGGTGGTAAGTGCCTTGCAACAGAAATCGTTGATATGTACACACCTGTTAAATGGGTAAGTGCAAGAGGTAACGAATTCGAAATGTCACCAAACCTTGTTCTTAAGGGCGGTCACTGGTGTCCACAGGAACTTCCTTGGCCATGGAATTATGACGAAGAAGCAAGAATCAACCCATTCTTTGCTCAGGTTTGGGACCGTCAGGGTGAAAACAATGTATATGGTCCTGAAATCTTTGACAACTTTAAGGAGAAGGTAACAGAATGAAAGTTTTTATGATTGGTGGCACAGGTCTTTTAGGCTGTGAGGCTGCAAGAATCTTTATTGAAAGAGGACACGAAGTAACAAGCGTTGCTCTTCCTCCACTTCCAGAAGGAGCTCCAATTCCAGAAGAAATGAAATTGGAATTCTGCAATATCTATGAAAAGTCTGATGACGAAATCCGTGAACTTCTCCGTGGTCACGATTGTTTCGTATTCGCAGCAGGTATTGACGAGCGTGTTGAATTTCCTGCACCAGTTTATGATGCATATTACAAATATAACATTCAGCCACTTGAGAGAATTCTTCCTCTTTGTAAAGAGGTTGGCGTTAAGAGTGCTGTTATTCTCGGCTCATACTTTGCATACCTTGCAAAGGAAAGACCTGATATGAAGCTTACTGAAAAACATCCTTATATCAGAAGCCGTATCGCTCAAGAAGAAGTTGCATTCTCTTTTGCTGACGAAAACTTTGATGTATCAGTTCTTGAACTTCCATACATTTTCGGCACACAGCCAGGCAGAAAGCCTGTTTGGGTTATCCTTATCGAACAGATTAAGAGAATGGATAAACTTCCATTCACAATGTATCCAGGTGGCGGCACAGCAATGCTTACTGTTCGTCAGGTTGGCGAAGTAATCGTTGGTGCTGCTGAAAAATCAAAGGGTGCAAAGGCTTGGCCTATCAGCATGTACAACCTTACATGGAAAGAATTCCTTAAGATTGTTTATGCTGCAAGGGGTATGGGCGAAAATCGTAAAATCATCAGCGTTGCTCCTTGGATGATGCGTATGGGTCTTGGCGGAGTTAAGAAAGAATACGCTGAAAAGGGCATTGAAAGCGGTATTGATGTTGACGGACTTGCAGATATTATGGATGTTAATCTTTTCATCCCTGATAGTTACTCAAAGGAACTCGGCGCAACTCCTGACGATATCAAGGCAGCAATCTTTGATTCAATCAAGGTTTCACAGGCTGTTTATGACGGCACAGTTGAACTCCTGGGTATGAAAGGTGAATAATTATTCATTAAGTACATTAAAGCGTACAGTTTTTACTGTGCGCTTTATTTTTTCGCTTGTAAAATATATAATGTTAATGTAAAATAATAATAACAAAATTTCACCCATATATTTTCTTATGGGGTGATTTTATGAAAGAATCTATTATCTCTATTCTACTCACTTTTGTATTGTTTTTCACTATATTAACTGTCGACAAAACTCGAAATGTGTCATCTGATAATTTTATTATAACTGATGCACCAATAATAATTATTGATGCTGGTCATGGTGGTGAAGATGGGGGAGCAGTAGTTAAAGATAATATAGTTGAAAAAGATATAAATCTTGCTATTGCACAAAAAACAAATAATATTTTATCACTTTTTGGATTCAAAACCTTTATGGTTAGAGAAACCGATAAACTAATTTATGATAGCGAATCCAAAACTCAAAGACAAAAGAAAAATTCAGATTTGCATAATAGATTAAAAATTATGGATAATTTTGAGAATTGTATTTATATAAGCATTCATCAAAACAAATTTGATGATAGTAGAATTTGGGGAGCGCAGACATTTTATTCACCAAACGATGAGCAAAGTCCAATGTTAGCAGAGTTTATTCAAAGTTCAATTGTTTCATTGACTCAGCCCAATAATAAGCGTGTTATTAAGAAAACAGGGACAAATGTATTTGTCATATATAATGCAACAAAACCCGCAATTATGGTTGAATGTGGATTTATGTCAAATAATAATGAATTATCAAAATTACAAGACAATAAATATCAAAACCAAATTTCTTTTTCTATATCAAATGGAATTTTAAATTATTATATTTCGGAGGTCAAAAATGGCTCAGAAGTCTAAATCAGTATATATTTGCAGTGAGTGTGGTTATGAAACACCCCGTTGGCTTGGTCAATGTCCAAATTGCAATGAATGGAACACATTAAACGAAGAAATAAAAACAATCATCAAAGATAAAACATTATCAAAAAGTCTTGTTGGTTCTAACCGCAGTAAGGCATATCCACTTAATGAAATAACCGCAGATACAGGCCACAGATACAACACAGGTTTAAAAGAATTAAATCGTGTTCTTGGCGGTGGTCTTGTTAAGGGTTCAGTTGTGCTTTTAAGCGGTGACCCCGGTATCGGTAAATCTACAATCCTTTTGCAGATATGTCAGTATTTAGGCGAAGGAGTAAAAATATTATATGTTTCAGGCGAAGAATCTGCACATCAGATTAAACTTCGTGCATCAAGACTCTCTGTTTCAACAGAAAATCTTTCTGTGCTATGCGAAACTGATGCACAATATATTTGTGAATACATACATTCAGAAAAACCTGATGTAGTAATTATTGACTCTATACAGACAATGGAAATCAGTGAGCTTAATTCATCACCGGGAAGCGTAACACAAGTAAGAGAATCAACAAATCTTTTCACAAGAACAGCAAAAATATCAAATATTCCGATTTTTCTTGTTGGTCATGTAAATAAAGACGGTAATATTGCAGGACCAAAAGTCCTTGAACATATTGTTGACTGTGTTTTATATTTTGAAGGTGACAGAAATACATCATATCGTATTTTAAGAGCTGTTAAAAACCGTTTTGGCTCAACAAATGAAATTGGCGTTTTTGAAATGCTTGATAACGGTCTTTGTGAGGTTGAAAATCCCTCTATGATGCTCATTTCAGGCAAACCTACAAATGTATCAGGCACTTGTGTAGCTTGTTTAATGGAAGGTTCAAGACCAATTCTTGCCGAAGTACAAAGTCTTGTAACACCAAGCGGTTTCGGTAACCCTCGCAGAATGGCAACTGGGATTGAATACAATAGAATGGCAATGCTTATAGCTGTTCTTGAAAAAAGATGTGGTTATTTCCTTGGAAATATGGACTGTTATACAAATGTAATCGGCGGTTTACGAATTGATGAAACTGCAGCCGATTTATCGATTGCACTTGCGATTGTTTCAAGCCTTAAAGATGTTCCTGTACCTGAAAAGACATTAGCTTTTGGTGAAATAGGATTGGCAGGGGAGATTCGTTCAGTAAATTCCTGTGAACAGCGAATTAAAGAAGCGGCAAAATTAGGATTTGAAAAATGTGTTATTCCTTATCACAATTATTCAAAGTTACCTAAATATCTTTTTAATGAAATCGAAATTGTTCCTGCAAAAAATATAAGACAAGCATTTGAGGCGATTATGAATTGAAGGTCAGATTATTAAATAATCCCAATCTTCCTGAAAGCAAAGTAACAACTGTATATGCAGATGTTGACGATATTACCCTTAAAAAGGCTTTTGATGATTTATCAATTGAAGTTGTAAATGTTATTGAAAATCCTTTTTTAGACACTCCAGTAAGCTGCCATGCCGATATACTTGGGATTTATGTCGGGAAATCAACTTTTTTAGCAGATAAACATCAAATCGAACTTTGTAAATTTATCGAAGATAACAACGGGAAATCAGTTATAATAGAAAATATTAAATCTCCATATCCAACTGATTGTCTGTTGAATTTTGCAGATATTGGTGATTATGTTATTTGTAACAAGTCGATTTTAACAGATGAAATTGTTGATTTATTACCTGATAAGACGATTATTGATGTAAAACAAGGCTATTCAAAGTGTTCTGTTTGTATTTGCGGATATAACACTATCATAACTGACGATATTTCGGTCTATAACGCCGTTTTACAGTACGATAATATAAATTCATTGTTAGTTGAAAAGGGGAGCATACACATAAATAAATACGACTACGGGTTTATTGGTGGATGCTGTGGGTTAATAGATAAAAACTTATTACTTTTCAATGGTGATTTATCATTACATTCAGACTTTGACAAAATCAAAAATTTCTTGTATGATAATGATATAAATTATATTGATATTAAAGGAAAGCCTTTAACAGATATAGGAAGTATTATTCCAATTATGGAAATAGATGGTGATTAAAATGAAAAAAGGTTATTTTATTGCATATTTAGGCGCAGCAACAACAATGGGTATTGTTCTCGCAAAAGCGACTAAAATGCCTAAAAAATATGGACAACCATTAAAAGAAAAGAAAAAACCATCACCTGAAAAACTTGCTAAAACAGCAGAAAAAGGAATAGATTTTGTTGCTAAAAAGATTGCAAAATAGTCTTAATTTTCAGGCATCCCTTATATTGGGATGCTATAATTTTTGGTGAATTTATGAACAAAGTAATTATAATAGGTTGTCCCGGTAGTGGTAAAACAACATTTGCTGAAAAATTGAATAAATGCACTGGGTTACCATTGTATTATCTTGACGCAATATGGCATAAACCTGACAAAACTCATATTGCAAGAGAGGAATTTGATGAAAGAATTGATGAAATTTTTGCTACATCTCAATGGATTATTGACGGAAATTATAAAAGAACCATAGAAATGCGTCTTAAAGAATGTGACACCGCTTTTCTATTTGATTTACCGACAGAAATTTGTATTCAAGGTGCAACCGAAAGAATCGGTAAAGGTCGTTATGACTTGCCGTGGATTGAAACAGAATTAGACCCTGAATTCAAGCAGTTTATTAATGATTTCCCAAAAGACACCTTGCCATATATTTATGAACTGATTGATAAGTATAAAGAAGAAAAACAAGTAATAATTTTTAAATCACGAAAAGATGCAGATGACTATATAAATAAGGTGTATTTATGAATGAAAATTTGAAAAAATACATAGAAATCAATGTTTTGCCTCAATATTCTAAAAATGATAGTGGTCACGGAATTGAACATATAAATTATGTGATTGACCGCTGTTTTCGATTTGCCGAACAGTTTGACAATGTAGATTCAGATATACTTTACACTATTGCAGCATTTCACGATATTGGTCATCATATTGATAAGAAAAACCACGAAATCATATCAGCTGAAATATTTTATGATAATGATGATATGAAGCAGTTTTTTACTGAAGAAGAAAGAATCATTATAAAGCAGGGGATAGAAGACCATCGAGCGTCGTCCGGTAGCATTCCACGAAGTGATTATGGTAAAATAATTTCTTCTGCTGACCGCTCAACTGATGTGAATGAATTTTTAAAAAGAACACATTCATACACATTAAAACATAATCCTGATGCAACCATTGAAGAAATGTTGGAAAGAGCTTATAACCACACCAAAGATAAATATGGCAAATCAGGCTATGCAAAACATTATGTAATCGATGAAGAATATAATAATTTTAAAAATGAAATTACATCTTTAATAAATGATAAAGAAAATTTCAAGCAGAGATATATAAAAGTAAATAATTTATAACGATGTATTCCATAGGAACTCGATATAACTGATTCCTATGGAATTTTTTATGCCTAGATATAGGGGGATAATACAAAACTGACTATTTGTTGAAAACTTTAAATAAATGTTGACAATGTTGAAAAGTTTTGATATAATTATACAAAATAAATATTTTGTATCAAATAGGGGAAGAAAAATTATACAAAATACGGGAAATATGGGTTTTTTATAGTCAAATAGACCTATTATATAAAATCTATCTATTTTATGCTTTGTATTACTATATGAATATAAATTCTATATTAATACAAACAATTTAAACGTTTTTTGTTAAATTAAAATTGTTTTTAGTTTTCTTTTATGTTCTTTGCAAAAATAAAATCCGATAACTTTTTTTGAATTGTACATTGTATCATTTTAAAAATTTCTATCAGATTCTATTTTAGCAAAATTTACTGAATTTCTTTAATTTTTGTTAAATCTAATGTATAATAAATAAACAGCAAACGTATTTATTTGAATTATTAAAAAACAACTTAAAAACTGTTGAACCAAAACTATTAAATTCAACTGGATAATCAAACCATTAATTTTTAAATTTAAGCTACAATAGGATATTACCTATCAAAATTATTAAAAGTTAATAATTTAAAACTAATAAATATAAAATTATAAAAAAGTTTTACATATTTGTGAAACGGTTTCACAGGTGATGCTATGAAAAAAGTAAATTATTTTGGTCTTCCAATAATCATCAAAGACTTTTTAGTTTATCTTGACGTTATTAAAAACAAATCTGTATTAACTATCGAAGAATACTCTTCAGATTTAAGGCTTTTCTTTAAATTTATCAAACAATACAGAGGTTTAGTCCCCCCTACTATCGACTTTGAAGAAATAGATATTTTAGATATAGACGAAGCTTTTGTAAAAACAATAACATTAAATGATGCTTATGCCTTTCTTTCATACTGTAAGAATGAAAGAGATAATCAAGAAGCCGCAAGAGCAAGAAAAGTTTCATGCTTACGAACATTCTTTAAATATCTTGATAAGCAAAAGAATATTATAGAAAACAATCCTATGGAAGTTCTTGACTCTCCAAGATTAAAAAAAGCTCTCCCAAAGTATTTGACACTTGAAGAGAGCATAAAACTATTGAAATCTGTTGATGGCAAGCATAAAGAACGAGACTATTGTATTCTTGTATTTTTCTTAAATTGCGGTTTGCGTTTATCAGAATTAGTTAGTCTTAACTATAACGACATTCGTGATGACCACACTTTAAGAGTTACGGGTAAAGGTAATAAAGAAAGAACAATTTATCTTAATGATGCTTGTCTTGATGCGTTTGCTCAATATATGGCTATAAGACCTGTTGATGGTGTTCCTACTAGTGATAGAAATGCTTTGTTTTTAAGCAGCAGAAATAAGCGCATAAGCCCTAAAACAGTTCAGCATATAGTTTATGATTGTCTTGAAAAATGCGGTCTTGAAGGCTATTCTGTCCATAAATTAAGACATACAGCAGCAACACTTATGTATCAACACGGTAATGTTGATGTTCTTATTTTAAAAGACATTCTTGGTCATGAAAATTTGGGTACAACAGAAATATACACTCATATTGTTGATGAGCAACTCAAAAAAGCATCTGAATCAAATCCATTGGCAAACATCAAACTCAAAGATTAATTTTATCAATAAACACAACAATCAATAAACTGTTAAATAATGCGCAAACACAATTGATTATTGCCAGAATAAAATATCTTAGCAAATACAGCTTGACAGAAATATCGTCAGCTGTATTTTTATTTGTTATTGTATTATAGTTTTTAGCCGACATATATATACTTTCATTTGATGCAAATAAAAGTGATGTTGTGGCAATTGCCGTGTACGGAAATATAAACAGCAAACAAAACAGCACGCCTTTTAGTTCATATTCATTATACATATATCCACCTAAAAAGCCAGTAACAATACACCTTATAGATATTGGAACAATCGTTAACGGTGTACCTATGAAACTCGTTCCAATAACCATTGCAAAAGCAAAATAAATCAATTCTGTCTTAATAAAAAACAATAAAATTTTTAATAATTCTTTTGACTCAAATAGTGAAATTTTATTTTCTATTATCTGACTAAATGACGCATCATTAAAACCATTAAATATAAAACTACCAAATAAAACAGATGAAATTGAGACAAGCAAAAGAATAACCTTATACTTCTCGCTGAATATATCAGCAAAATTTATTTTCTTTTTAGCTTTTACTTTTCGATATGGTCTTTTAATTCTTATTACTTTTGACATTTAATCATTCCTTATTTTCGTCTTTTTGTATTTGCACCAATAACGCCACCAAGTGCTGAAAAAACAAATATCAAGATATACAGAACACCTGTTTTACCTTCTATATGTCCGCCAGAAAATGCCAATAACGTAACAGTTATAAACAAAGAAAATAAGACAGCCGAAGTCAAACCAGAGATAATGCCTTTTAACTTACATCTAAATGTTGAGATAAAGCCATTTGTAAAGGCACCTACAAGAATTACCCCCATTAAATACCACAAAAGATTTTCAGGTAATTTCTGTGACTTATTTATAATAAAAGAAAAGAAAACTGAAAGTAGAAATGATATTGCAACACCAACTACGGATGATATTGCAACCCCAATAAGATTTTCAATAATTTCTGGATATTCTTTTCTTTTAACAAGTTTTTTACGCATAAAAAAATCCCTCACATTCAATAAAGAATATGAGGGGTAGTTGATTTTTATGTTAGATTATTCTTCGTCTTTTTTAGACTTTTTGTCTTTTTTCTCAGCCATTGCAGCTCTTGCAGCTTCACGCTCAGCCTGAATCTTTTCGTTAGCTGTGTGGTTTGTCTGAATAGCATATTTCATGAACTTAATCTTATTTCTATCAGAACCTGTTTCAATAACAATTGAATCTTCTTTAACCGCAACAACTTTACCGCAGATACCACCAATTGTTGTGATTTCATCACCGATTTGTGTGTTTTCACGAATTTCTTGTTCTCTCTTTTGCTGTTTTTTCTGTGGTCTAATTGTTGTAAAATACATTGCAGCAATCATGATACCTATGAATATAAACATAGTCCAATTACCACCTGTCTGGCCTTCTGTGCCAGCAGCTGGTGCCATCATTAAAAGTGAAAAAAAGTTTGACATTTCAATATCCTCCAAAATGTTTCATAATAACTTTATTATTATACATAAACTAAATAAATTTTGCAATATATTTTCTAAATTTTACTAAATTATATTCTAGTGTCTAATCTATCAACATATTTAGTATAGAATTCTTCAAAAGTATCATTATCAAGAGCTTCACGAATTTTTGTCATCAAATTGTTATAGAAATACAAATTATGCATAACACAAAGTCGCATTGCAAGAATCTCTTGAGCTTTGAATAGATGACGAATATATGCTCTTGAATGCCTCTGACAAGTTGGACAATTACAAGTTGGGTCAATTGGTAATTCGTCTTTTTCATACTTCTTATTATTTATGTTGATAATACCAGCATCTGTAAAGAGTTGTCCATGACGAGCATTTCTGCTCGGCATAACACAGTCAAAAAGGTCAACTCCCCTTCTGACTGCTTCTAAAATGTTACCCGGTGTGCCAACGCCCATAAGGTATCTAATTTTATCGGCAGGCATATATGGTTCAACTGCAGAAATTATGCGATACATATCTTCTTTAGGTTCACCAACTGCAAGACCACCAATAGCATAACCATCAAGGTCAAGTTTTGCTATTTCTTTCATATGTTCAACACGCAAATCATCAAATGTGCAACCCTGATTTATACCAAAAAGCAACTGATTTTTATTTATAGTGTCAGGCAAAGCATTAAGACGCTCCATCTCTGCTTTACAACGAATAAGCCATCTTGTAGTTCTTTCACAAGACTGTTTTGAATATTCATATTTTGCAGGGTTTTCAACGCACTCATCAAATGCCATAGCTATTGTTGAACCAAGATTTGATTGAATTTGCATGCTTTCTTCAGGCCCCATAAAAATCTTGCGACCATCAATATGAGAAGAAAAATACACGCCTTCCTCTTTAATTTTACGAAGCGAAGAAAGTGAAAAAACTTGAAATCCTCCACTATCCGTAAGAATAGGACCACTCCAACCTGTAAAATTATGAAGTCCGCCCATTTCTTTTACAAGCGTATCAGTTGGTCTCAAATGCAAATGATATGTATTACATAATTGCACCTGACAATTAATATCTTTTAAATCATATGCAGAAACACCACCTTTGATTGCACCTTGTGTTGCAACATTCATAAAAGCAGGAGTTTGAACAGTACCATGAACTGTTTGAAATTCACCGCGTCGTGCATTTCCACATTTTTTAATTAGTTTATACATAAACTTCTCCTTATTGTATAAACATACAATCGCCAAAACTAAAGAATCTATATTTTTCTTTAACTGCAGTATTGTATGCTTCTAAAATTCGTTCTCTATCATATAAAGCAGACACAAGCATGATTAATGTACTTTCAGGTAAATGAAAATTTGTAAGAAGCGCATCAATACACTTAAACTTATATCCTGGATAAATGAAGATATTGGTCCAGTCGTCAAACTCTTTCATTTCACCCTGACTTTTCATAACACTTTCAAGAGTTCTACAACAAGTTGTTCCAACTGCGACTACCCTTCCACCACTTCTCTTGGTTTCGTTTATTAAATCAGCGGTTTCTTTAGGTATTTGATAGTGTTCCGAATGCATCTCATGGTCTTCGATATTTTCAGCTTTGACGGGTCTAAAAGTACCAATACCAACATGCAGAGTGACATATCCAATTTTAATACCTTTTTCTTGAATCTTAGCCATTATATCATCAGTAAAATGGAGTCCCGCAGTTGGTGCTGCAGCAGAGCCTAACTCTTTAGAATAAACAGTTTGATAGCGCTCTTTATCATCAAGTTTTTCAGTAATATAATGAGGTAATGGCATTTCGCCAACTTTATCTAAAATTTCATAGATATTTGAAGCATCATAACTGAATTTTGCAATTCTGTTGCCGTTTTCTAATACTTCTTCAATTTTGCAACTTAAAATTCCGTCACCAAATGAAAATTCAGCATCTACTTTAGCTTTTTTTCCGGGTCCTGTAATTGTTTCCCAACGGTCATTACCAAGGTTATTAAGAAGCAAAAATTCAACAATAGCGCCTGAATCTTTTTTCACCCCATACATTCTTGCTGGTAAAACTCTTGTATTGTTGAGAATCAAGCAATCTCCTGGGTTTAAATAGTCAATAAAATCATAAAAATGCTTATGTTCAACAGTGTTATTTTTTCTTGATAAAACCATCATTTTTGAATGGTCTCGAGGCTCAATTGGTGTCTGAGCTATCAATTCTTTGGGCAAATCGTAGTAAAAGTGTGATTTTTTCATTATGTTTCTCCGTGAAAATATAGAAAATGTTAAAAATGTTTGACACAAGTGCTTTATAATGGTATTATATTAAAGCGATTGAGGCGCAACAAAAATCAGTATCGTTTTTGAAACTCCCAAGAGTTTTTGATGAAACGAAAAAGGGTTTGTTGCCGAAGAAAAACAGGGCTTGGGAAATGTTTTTCTGGTTGTATTATTAACAGTAATGCAACTGTCATCATTATTTGATGGAGTGCTTTCGTATTATGAAAACCATAATACCTATGTATTTTTATTCAGTAATGGTGTCATAATCATTACTGATTTTTTATAACGAATGATATATTATCATTTTTTGGAGGTAATTTCAAGTGAAAAAGTATAATGTTGGTGTAATTGGCGCAACTGGTATGGTTGGTCAGCGTTTTATGACTCTTCTCGATAACCACCCATGGTTTGAAGTTAAGGTTTTGGCAGCAAGCCCACGTTCAGCTGGCAAGAAGTATTCTGATGCTGTTGGCGCAAAATGGTGTATGGATGTAGAAATTCCAGAAGCAATGAAAGATATTATTGTTATGGACGCTACTGCAGATATTGAAAAAATTGCATCACAGGTTGATTTTGTATTCTGTGCTGTTGATATGAAGAAAGATGAAATCAAGGCATTAGAAGAAGCTTATGCAAAAGCAGAATGCCCTGTTATTTCAAACAACAGTGCACACAGACATACTCCTGATGTTCCTATGATTGTTCCTGAACTCAACGCAGACCACGCAGCAATTATTCCTGCACAGAGAAAAAGACTTGGTACAAAACGCGGATTTATTGCAGTTAAATCAAACTGTTCACTTCAGAGTTATGTGCCTGCTCTCTTCCCACTTTCAAAGTTTGGTATTAAAGATGTTCTTGTTTGTACATATCAAGCAATTTCAGGTGCAGGCAAAACATTTGACACATGGCCTGAAATGATTGACAATGTTATTCCATTTATCGGTGGTGAAGAAGAAAAGAGTGAAAAAGAGCCACTTAAAATCTGGGGTAAAGTTGAGGGCGACAAAATTGTTTCTGCAACTGAACCAAACTTCACAGCACAGTGTATCCGTGTTCCTGTTTCAAACGGTCACATGGGTGCAGTGTTTGTAAGATTTGAGAATAAACCATCAAAAGAAGAAATATTAAATATATGGAAAGAATTTGCTGGTCGCGCACAGGAATTAGACCTTCCACACGCACCAAAGCAGTTCCTTCACTATTTTGAAGAAGATAATATGCCACAGACTAAACTTCAAAGAGACCTTGAAGGCGGTATGGCAATTTCAATCGGTCGTCTTCGTGAAGACACACAGTATGACTACAAGTTTGTATGTCTTTCACATAACACTCTTCGTGGTGCTGCTGGTGGTGCAGTTCTTATGGCTGAACTTCTTTGCGCAGAAGGTTATATGGACTAATTTCCAATTAAGGAGAATTTATTATGAGCAACAATCCTATTTTTACAGGTTGTGGTGTTGCAATTGTAACACCTTTCAATGAGGATTTAAGTGTTAATTATAAGTCACTTGAAAATCTTCTTGAGTTTCACATTGCCAACGGCACAGATTCAATTGTAATTTGTGGTACTACTGGCGAAAGTGCAACTCTTACACCAAAAGAACATTCAGATGTTATCAAATTCACTTGTGATGTTGTAAATCATAGAATCCCTGTTATTGCAGGTACAGGTAGTAACGAAACTGCTTATGCTATTGAGCTTTCAAATGATGCTGAAAAAGCAGGTGCAGATGCAATGCTTGTTGTTACACCATATTACAACAAATGCTCACAACGTGGTCTTGTAAAGCACTATCAAGCTATTGCGGACAACACATCAAAACCAATTATTATTTATAATGTTCCTAGCAGAACTGGTGTTAATGTTCTTCCATCAACTTATGCTGAACTTTGTGAGCATAAAAATATTATTGCTACAAAAGAAGCAAGTGGTAACATTTCACAGATTGCAGAAACGATTGCACTTTGTGGCGATAAACTTGATGTTTATTCAGGTAACGACGACCAGATTGTGCCTTTAATGTCACTTGGTGGTAAGGGTGTAATTTCTGTTCTTTCAAACATCTGTCCAAAACTTGCACATGATATTCCAACTCTTTATCTTGAAGGCAAGGTTAAGGAAAGTGCTGAACTCCAGCTTAAATATCTTGACCTTATTAATGCAATGTTTATGGATGTTAACCCAATTCCTGTAAAAGTTGCAATGAGAATGATGGGCTTTGATGTCGGTCCACTTCGTATGCCACTTTGTGAAATGGACGATGCAAAAACACAAAAACTTGAGGCAATTCTCAAGAAATATGAATTAATCTGATTTTAATTGGATGTGAAAAAATGACAAGGATTATTTTAAGCGGTGCTTTAGGAAAAATGGGTAAAGCAATCACTTCTTGTGTTGAAAACAGAAATGATTGTGAAATCGTTGCAGGTGTTGACTTAGCAGATGCTGAATGCACATTCCCTATTTTTAAATCTTTTTCTGATATCAATGTAGATGCAGATGTGATTATTGACTTTTCACATCCATCAGTACTTGAAGATTTGCTTACATTTGCTAAAGAAAAGAAAATTTCTGCTGTAATTGCAACAACAGGATTAAATGAACAACAAATTGAAAATATTAAAACCGCTTCAAACAATGTTCCACTTTTCTTCTCTGCTAATATGTCAATTGGTGTAAGTCTTGTTTCAGAACTAGCTAAAAAAGCTGCAAAAGTTCTTCAGGGTAGTTTTGATATTGAAATTGTTGAAGCTCATCACAATCAAAAAATTGATGCACCAAGCGGTACAGCATTAATGCTTGCAGATTCTATTTCGGAGGCGCTTGAAGAAAAACCAATTTATGAATTTGACCGTCATTCAAAGAGAATGAAACGAACAAAGAACGAAATTGGTATTCACGCTGTTCGTGGTGGCACAATTGTTGGTGAACACGAAATAATCTTTGCTGGTCCTGATGAAGTTATTAAAATTTCACATTCAGCATATTCAAAGCAATTATTCGCAAACGGTTCAGTTAATGCGGGATTATTTCTTGTAGGCAAAGAACCAGGATTCTATTCAATGAAGGATTTAGTTAACGATTAAGG
>JAZQWV010000047.1:0-25672 GCA_045632525.1 Candidatus Fimenecus sp. | reverse complement strand
ATATAATCAACTCGACAAACTTGAATTTATCGAACTAATAATTACAAGGAGCTGACTTTTCAGTCAGCTCCCTTTCTTTGTATGCAGTTAAGTTTTTTACATGTATGTAATTGTAAAATTATATGGAGAACATATAATTTACCCGATTTTTATTTTGAAACAAATCGGCAAATCATTTTCGATTTCGGTTTTAAGTGTTATCTTAAGAGAATTCTCATCTCTTGAATAGTCAATCTTTTCATCACTGCCCAAAAGCTCGATGCTTTCGATAAGATAATCGTGAGGAATATGCTTTTTGAGAGTTTTGATACTTACAGTTTTTGAAGGCCTCATCTGAAAAGCATAAAGATATCCGTATTTATATGTAAACCTGAAATCTTCGGTTGTAAACTGCTTCTCATCACCGTCTTTGAAAAATCCGTCAACTGCATTGACTTCGCCTTCGCCAAACTGTTTCCAGAACGTTGTGCCGTAAATTCCTTCGCCGTTAACTGAGAGCCATTCGCCCATTGTGAGAAGAACTTCGGTTTCTTCATCGGTAATCGTACCGTCAGCTTTGGGACCGATGTTAATCAGCAGGTTTCCGTTTTTGCTGACAATATCAACAAGATCGCATATAACCTGCCTTGCACTCTTGTATTCGTTATCAAAACGATAACCCCAGGAATGTTTTCCGATTGCTGTGTCTGTCTGCCAGTAAATCGGCGAAATGCCTGTAAGAGCGCCGCGTTCAACATCAAAGGTTGCAACGTTCGGTGGAAAAGCTTCGTGCTTATAGTTGATTGTTACCTCTTTGCCCCATTCTTCAGCTCGGTTATAATAATATGCCGCAAGCTTTTTCAGATAAGGCTTGAACGAATGGTTGTGAATCCACCAATCGAAATAAAGAACAGACGGTTGATATTTATCAATTAATTCACAGGTGCGGACAAGCCAGTCTTCAAGCCACTGTGTACTTGCTCCCGTTGAATAAGTGTCGGCAGTGGTCTGGTGGATTATTGCGGGATCAAATTCTTCGCAGTAAACTGCAGGGCCGTAAAAATCGGAATATTTTTCATCATTTACATCGCTTTCGCAAAGTCTGCCGGGATTCATAAAGAAATAATGCTCTGCACGGTGAGATGATGCACAAAATTCCAGACTATGTTTTTCGCACTCCGTTTTCAGTTCACCTATAATGTCACGGCAAGGTCCCATTTCTTTCGCATTCCAGCGATTAAATTGCGTATCATACATGGCAAAACCGTCGTGATGCTCTGCAACGGGCATTACATATTTCACACCTGCTTTTTTGAAAAGCGAAACCCATTCGGTAGCATTGAATTTTTCGCCTTTGAACATTGGAATAAAATCTTTGTAGCCGAAATCCTTTTGTTCACCCCAGGTTTCTCTATGATGTTCAAATTCACGTGACCCCTTTTCATACATTCCTCTTGAGTACCACTCGCAACCGAAGGCAGGTACGGAATATACCCCCCAATGAATGAATACACCTAATTTATCGTGCATATACCATTCGGGGACTTTGTGCTGTGACAGAGAGCTCCAATCAGCCTTGTATTTTCCGCTTTCATTTACTTTATCTATCAGGTTGAGATATTCCTTTGTTGTCATTTCCATCACCCATTTCATAATAACACATACCATGAAGTTTTGCACTATGTTTTTCAGAAAGCTTTGCATTTGAGAGTAAAAGGTTTAGTTGTTTTTAACATATGCATGTGATATAATCAACTCGACAAACCTGAATTTGACGAGGTAATATAAATGAATGAAGAATGCTTAATCTGTAAGGCAGCGTTAGAATATCTGGATACCGATGAAGTAATGGAGTGCGAACTTTGCCACAAAAAGCAAAACAGCAAAACAAGATGTGTAAAAGGTCATTTTGTTTGCGATGAGTGTCATACAAGCGGAATGGATGAAATCATTTCGATAAGCTTTAACAGTACATCTAAAAATCCTATTGAAATTTTGGAAGAAATGATGTCAATGCCATCTTGCCACATGCATGGTCCCGAACATCACATAATGGTTGGTTCGGCACTTTTAACTGCTTATAAAAATGCAGGCGGAAATATAGATTTGAAAACCGCACTGTATGAAATGCAAAAGAGAGGAAAGCAAGTTCCGGGTGGCGCTTGCGGATTTTGGGGTGCCTGCGGTGCAGGTATCAGTGCAGGAATGTATATTTCCATTGCATTAAAATCAACGCCTCTCGCAAAAGAAGCTTGGGGGCTTTCCAATCAAATGACAGCAAGAACCTTGAATGCCATTGGTAAAAACGGTGGTCCTCGTTGCTGTAAACGAGATTCATATCTTGCAATTATTGAAGCAGTTAAATTCACCGAAGACAGATTGAATGTAAAGATGGAAATACCCAACATAATCTGTTCTCGGTCACACTTGAATAATCAGTGTATTCAATCTGAATGCCCATTTAATAGTTAAACAAATTCCAATTTATCGAACTGACAGCAACTGATAGTTGCTTGTTCAATATAACATTCAGTGATAGAATAACACTGAGGTGATAACAATATGGAAACTAAAGATATTATTCTTGAATTAAGAACTAAAAAAGGATTATCACAGGACGAGCTTGCTGAAAAAGTTTTTGTAACCCGTCAGGCAGTATCCCGTTGGGAGAATGGTGAAACCACACCTAATACAGAAACCCTGAAACTGTTGTCAAAACTATTTGATGTATCTATCAATACACTTTTAGGCTCTCCCTGTCAGTTGGTTTGTGGATGTTGTGGAATGCCCCTGAATGATGCTGACATCAGCAAAGAAATCAACGGTGCTTTTAACGAAGAATATTGTAAATGGTGTTATGCTGACGGTGATTTCACCCTTGATTATTGGAAACAGTATTCACACATTGGTGGCAAGGAAATGTTTGAAGAATTCAAAAATAAAATCATCGATGAAATCAACACACTTCTTAATATTGAAGGCTTACCAAAAGTGGAAAGTCTGAATGTTTTGTCAGGCAGTTTCGTAAATCTTGAATACCGACTCCCTAACGGACAGGTTGTGAAATTTCTTGACGACAAAGCAACCTATCTCGGCAGTCAGTTGGAATGCGAATTCGGTGGTGACAGATGCTTCGGCATCGTGGCAAATATGGAATTCATCCTTGTCTGCACCTATGAAGAAAATGGCGAAAACCCTGAATTGGTTATGTATAAAAAAAGATAACAACTACACAAGCAACAGTATTTCACTGTTGCTTTTTGTTTGTCATAATGATACAATATTGCGGATATTTAAGATGAGGTATGTTTATGAAGATATTAAAGTTATTTCCGGGAATTATTTTATCCGCTATAATTGCTGTTTTTGCAATGTGGGTTGAAAGCCTGCTCCCTATTCATTTAATCGGTTCTGCAGTTATTGCTATGTTTGTTGGTATGTTTTTGAACAAAATCATTTCAAAAACAACTATTTTTGCAGGTGGAATTAAATTCACATCAAAGAAGCTTCTCAAATTTGCTATTATACTTTTGGGATTGTCACTTAACATTACAACTGTTTTGCAGGTTGGAAGAATGTCACTTACTGTTATGATTTTCACCTTACTCACCTGCTTTGGTGGTGGATATTTTATCGGCAGAGCGTTGGGTCTTAACTGGAAGCTTTCGAACCTTATTTCAGCAGGTACAGGAATTTGTGGTGGTTCGGCAATTGCAGCTATTTCTTCTGTAATTGATGCCGATGACGATGATGTTGCTTATGCTATGTCTGCAACATTCCTTTTTGATATGGCAATGATTATCCTTTTTCCTATTATGGGCAGAGCACTCGGAATGACTGACGAAGCATTCGGTATCTGGGCAGGCACAGCTGTCAACGACACATCATCCGTTGTTGCTACCGGTTACGCTTTTTCAGAGGCTGCCGGTGATTTTTCAACTATGGTAAAGCTCACAAGAACTCTTTCAATTATTCCTACTGTTATAGCTTTTGCATTTATTCAGCTTCGTCTTAAAAAGAAGGAAGCAGAAAAGAACAGTGAAAATGCAGATGGCTTAAAGGCGAATTTCAGCATCAAGAAGATTTTCCCTTGGTTTATCCTTGGATTTGTTGCAATGTCAGTTGTTGCAAGTATTTTCACAGTCCCTGCAGAGCTTGTTTCAGGCACAAAGGCTGTAAGCAAATTCTTTATGGTAAGCGCTCTTGCAGCAATCGGACTCAACACTTCATTCTCAAGCTTCAAGAAATCCGGCATCCGCCCTATGATTCACGGATTTATCATTTCAGCACTCGTTGTCATAGTTGCATTGCTTGTTGAAATGGCAATGGGAATTGTGTAAAAATATCATAAACACTTATGAGCAACAGTATTTTCTGTTGCTTTTTGTTTTGTGGGTGGTATAATTATTTCAGTTAATAAAATTTACAGGTGTTAAAAATGATTATTTTAATTACAGGCACATCACACGTGGGTAAGACTGCACTTGCGCAAAAACTCCTTGAAAAATACAAATATCCCTATCTTTCAATCGACCATCTGAAGATGGGATTAATCCGCAGTGGCAACACAGACCTTACGCCAATGAGTGATGACGAAAAACTAACTGAATATTTATGGCCAATTGTCCGTGAAATGATTAAAACAGCCATTGAAAACAGGCAGAATTTAATCGTTGAGGGTTGTTATATCCCTTTTGACTGGGCAAAGGATTTTGAGAAAGATTATCTCGACAACATAAAATATTACTGCCTTATAATGAGTGAAAATTATATAAAAAATCATTTTGACGACATCAAAAAATACGCCAACACCATCGAAAATCGTTTGGATGATGAATGGTGTACTATGGAAAATGTGTTATCAGCCAACTCAGAAATGCTGACCCTCGCCCAACAGCACAACGCAAACTACATCCTCATTGATGATAAGTATGAGATTGATATAAGCTTGTAAGCAACAGTATTTTCTGTTGCTTTTTGTTTTATAAAAATAAAGCCCACCACCTTAGACTTTCATCTAAAATGGCAGGCTTTGTTGTTTATAGATTATTCATCTTCATCGTCATCATCCCAAGATGAAACAAAATGGAGCTCTCCTGAATCCATATCCATAGCCATATTATCTGACATTCGCATCATCATATTTCCGTCAGAATCAAACCCCATATTTCCTGATGTTGAAAAAATATAATCACCATCATCCATATCAAAAATTGGTTTTGACATTCTCTTTTCCTCCTTAATTAAGTTTTATTATTTGGTGCTCACTTGTACCGTAAACTCTTTGCACTTGATATAAGCAATCATCTATCCAATAGGTTATCTTGTCTTCTGCCTCATCGTTTGTATAAATATTGGTACAAATCAAATTGTGTTTTTCGTTCGTGCCACCACAGGAGAGTGGAAGAATATGATGAATATTCCAACCACAATAGATTCGTTTGCCAAAACGGTAAACATAAAAATCGTCATCACCATATCCATCGCGACACATAAGATTTCCGTGAAAATCTTCAGCGAACTGAGAATTACCAAAACACTCTTCCCACAAACGAAGTGCATTTGCCCTGCAAATTTTCATAGTATCACCTCCACTCGGGTCAAAAATAAAAAGCCCATACACTACTGCGTGTACAGACTTCAACGACCCGAATTGATACTTTACACGCATAGCAACAAAGACCATTGCCAAAAACAATCGTCTTATGAAGTATGGTGTAAAGCTTTGATACAGCATCTGGGCCCACCTCAAAAGAGACAAAATCTCCCGGAGCCATCCTGTGGGTTCTCAACGGCGTAACGAGAATTTTAATCGACATTGATAGTATCTTGGAATTACATGTTTTTTAAGTATAGTCAACAGCTTAAGCACCGTTGTTCTTTTCAGATTTCTCGTCGCTCTGTCATCCAAGTTTGCTTAAGGTTAATATTAACTACACCGATATTATAATACTGTAACAATCAAAAGTCAATTACAGCAAGTTGTTTTCATAAAAATAGTAACAGCCTGAAAACAGTATTTTCTGTTGCTTTTTGTTTTGCATAGAAAAAAGTTGTCACAAAATGTAAATTAAATACGATTAATAATATATGAGAGGCTGCGATAGTATCGCCCTACATATTATTTGGAAATTGGGGATTTTTTATGGCTAGTAAAACAAGGAAAGTATCTTTTTATCGATTATCATTAGAAAAATACACATTGTTAGCGGGCGAAAATGTTACACAAATAAAAACATTAAGTAACGAAGAAATAGAAGAAAAATTTAAAAGTATATATGAAGAAAAATTAACTCTTCTTCCAAACAATGCTAAGGCTGTGAGAATTGAAACCGCAAATAATGATTATGTTATTGAAGTAATAGAATATAAAAAAAGAAAAGCTTTTATTAAGATTGGACAAGAAAACGAATCAAGAACAGTAGCGCTTAGAAATTTTATTACTTTAGAAACCGAAGATGTTCCAATGACAGCAGAGCAATTGCTTGAATTGTTTACTTTTTGCTTGATAGATTTTGAAACTGGAATTGTTAGTTATATTGGTATCAATGGTGCACCAAAACTTTCAGCCATTAAGTGCTTGTTTGATCGCTTTTTGGCAGAAACAGATCATATTTTCTCAAACTTAGCTGCAATTCTTACAAGAAATGTGCTTGATGTGTTGGCGAGAAAGCACACAATTAGTAAAATGAGCTTAACGGTTGCAATACCTTCAGATCAAATATTAAATGATATTGGAATCGATGAAGATCCCTTCCATGATATAGGTGAATTAAAAACAAAAACTGCTACATATAATCTAGTGGCAAAGCGTAATAAAAATATTTTTGAGTCCAATAGCAAACTGATCGATTTAGTTGAAAAGTTAAGACAAAAATATGGCAGTAACATAATTGATTTGACTGTAAATGCAAAAGATCCGAATGAAAATTCTCAAACATATGATGTAATGCAATACAATTTTACTAAAACAGTTATACTAAACACTGACAATAGCAAAAACTTAACAACAAATGATTTTAAAGAAGCCTTAATTTCGACATATAATAGTAATAAAGATGAGTTAATATTATATAGTAGAAATTAGTGAGGTGATAAAAATGACTAAAAAGAAAAACTGGATTAAGCTTATAGCTGTTTGTCTTTTTTCATTATTTTTTTCCGTATTTATCTTTTGGAAAGGAATAATTGATGTGGAAAAGATATCTCTTTTAGGCGAAGATTTTCAATACAATATTATTACAATGTCAGCAACAATAGGTGGTTTCCTTTTTACCGGTGTAGGTATCTTGATTTCTGCAATTGATAAACCGCACATAAAAAGGCTGTGGGATAATTATTATCTAGATAATCTGTATAGAGCTGCATTTTTAGGAATAATTTCAAACATTGTAACAATCATTTCTGCATTTATGTTCATTTGTGAAATTATGACTAAATATCAGTATCTAATATATGTGGAAATTACTTCACTCATAATTGGTATAGTTTTTTTCTGTTGGTGCATCAAAAAGCTATTATCCATAATGAAAAAAATGAAAAATAAATCTGAATAATTGATAAAATACGCCTATGAAGTTATCACTAACCTCATAGGCGTATTTTTATATCTCTTTGAAATTTTGTGAACTGTCGGTGTAAGTTTCAACAATAATATTTACACCTAATTTCACCCCAGACACAAACGCTTCAAGTTCTGCAATACCGTACATATCTATACAACACTCCTTGTACTTTCCAAACAGAATTTTCTGCTCTTTTGTAAGTGTTGAAGATAACTTTTCTTCGTTCCGTGCAGCAAGATTCAACAGCTTGGAATACTCACTCCCTCGCTTGATGCCCTTTTCAGCAGGGACTATGTTTCCATAGTACAAATTTTCAATTGTCGTCATAAAAGACCTCCTTTCAGCGTGTCTATATATCACTCTGAAAGGAGTAAATGTCAAGTTGTTTTTTAATTTTTTCAAAAAAGTTGTAAAACTTCAAAAAATGAGACTGAATTGGACTAAATTGGACTATTGACTTGTGATACAATGTATAATGGCGGCAATGAAAAATGATAACTGTAAAGTGAAATCAATTGAAATAAAGTAACCTGCTGTGATATTATTATAATAGAAAAAATAAAAGTTCGGACTAAATCGAATTGAAACGGACTCCCTGTCTCTGCTACAATTTAAAATAGAAAACTTACAAAAGTGTGTACTAAAGTGTACTGTCAATCCGTGCTACACTATACAATAGAAAAAACAAAAGATGAGACTAAATGAGATAGAATGAGACTATCCATTTATGCTACACTATACAATAGAAACAAATGAATAAAAGAAAGTCTTTGCAACAGTTTTTGTTGCAAGGGCTTTTTTCTTTTATGAAAACCCACCTGAAAGGAGGTGAAAAAACTATGAGACCTACAAGAAAACAAATCATCCTCGAAAACCTTATAGCTGCAGCATATGGGTTCATTACTGAGGAACAAGCAAAAGCCAACATTAAGGAAGAGCTTAAGTTTTGGGGATTTCAAGTAGCTGATTCAGATGATATCAACATTGAAAACAAGTAAAAGGAGTAAAAGATTATGCAACTTTCAACCGCTGATATTGTCAATTCAGTTGCTGCAAAACTCAGAAAAGAGGGCTTTGCTGAAAAAGATATTGAAATGGCAATAAAAAAGGCAAAACAGCATTACGATGCTTACTTGAAAAAAGTGAAAAATCCAAAACCCGATAGAAAGGAGGTGGACGAAGATGCTTATTGATTTGTATGTCGCTATTGATTATAACGATGGTGAACCTGCCGAATGCTTTAACTGTAAAAGAGTTGTTTCTTTTGAAATCAGTAAGATTTACAACAACGCTGTAAGGAATAACATCCCCCTCAATACAGTTGAAGAATTATCAGATACACTTACTGAATTTCGTGAAGAAATTGAGACAAAAATCATTGATGATTTCATCACCGCAGGCAATGAATATGTGTGTGAATGCGAAGGCATTGTACCAGTTGAACCTGCTGAAATTAACAAGTTAGTTGCCAACCGTGATAAGGGCGCTCTTAAATTCCTTGGTCTTGAAAACGCAACTGAAAACGAACTGAAAAATTGGGATGCATCAACACTTGAAACGCTCCCACTTGTCAGAGATTTCTACAACGGTTTCGGCACTCATAGCCCTTTCGATGACAAATGGACTCTCACGGTAGAATTTGCTGAACTTGACGAAAACTAGCACAACAATTGTTACACTGCAAACTGCAACACATTGAACTTCACCTTTCACATAAAAACACCTATGAAGCTGGTTTCAATCCCCACTTCATAGGTGTTTTATTGTTATGCTACCGTTCCTACCCAACCATAGCCTTGTACTGCCATATCAATAAAATGGCTGAGAAGCAAGTCTGTTTTTACGACAAAAACTTCTTTATCGTAACTATCTGGAAGGTCGGCATCAAGTGATTCAACGATGACATCCTTAACTTTTGCTTTTGGTTGCTCGTCTTTATACCAATCAATCATAAACAAGTTTTTCTTGTTATCCGAAAGTTTTTTATAAAGATTTTTGGCTGAAAGCTTAACTTTTTGTTCTTCTGCTTGTGTGAGTTTTTTGCCTGCAACAAGCAAATCGTAGATTTCAAGTTCTTCTTCTGTTAAGCCTTCAGTATCTGCTCTCTTTTCTTCTTTCTGCAAATCTTCAAGAAGTTTTACAAGTTGTTCGTAATAATCTTCATTCTCTGAACTACCTGCATTATAAGAATCAATGATACCTTTATAACGTTGTGAAAATGCAATGCGAGTGCGATTTTTATTTATCATCTGCATTAATGCTTTTTCAATAAACGCTTTCAAGTCTTCAATTTCAATTGCTTTGTATTTAGCTGATGAAATTTCTTTTCTTAATTCATCAACATCAATTTTTGACAAGTCAATTACCTTAGATTGATAAATCACAAGTTCTTGTCCGTCATCTGAATTACTCTCTGCAGAAACACTTGAGTCTAACAACTGACTCATCTTTGCTCTTGCACGTGCAACCTTTTCATCATCAATTAAGCGATAGAACAAACCATGAAGATATACAAGTGGTGAGAATTTTTCGTTATACCACTTTTTCTCAAACACTTCAGGCTTAGATGCTTCGTAAAGATTTACAAGAGTATGGAGAATGACTTTGAATTTTTCTTTTCCGTCATCCTTTGCAATGATGCTATCATATGCTGTTCTTAATTCATCTAATCTATCAAGAGTGTTTGTTTCAGCAATAATATCATCAAGACTGATGTTCATTGTTTTCAAGAATTCATCTGCTTCAACAATAGTTAAATCAATGTATTCTATAAGCTTATCAACATCTTTTGCAGGGAAATCATCACCATCATCGCCTGTGGCATATTCTGACAATGCTTTTTTCATATATTTAAATACATTAACATAATCAACAACCAAACCACTTGACTTGCCTGGATACACACGGTTTGCACGAGCGATTGCCTGCATAAGTGTATGTCCCTTCATTGGCTTGTCTAAATAAAGAGTTGAAAGGTTTGGAACGTCAAAACCAGTAAGCCACATTGCACATACAAATACTAATTGCAATGGGTCATTAACGTCTTTGAATCTATCCTCGATATCCTTGCCATCTGGTGTAATAGTATTCATTTTTGCACGATGAACAGAGATATCAAGCCCTTGTTTTGCGAACTTCTCAGTTTCGTCTGCATCTTCTGAAATAACAACTGCCATTTCAACTTTATTCATATAATCAAGGATAGCTGTAATTTTATCTCTATCTTCTTGAGTTTTTGCTGTGTTTCTTTCTTTGATAAGATTCTGCTTTTCAATAGCCCAGTAGTGTTGAACCTTATCATACATTTTAACTGCAGTAAATTTATCAACAGAAACTACCATAGCTTTTCCTAAGAAACCACGTCTTGGGAAATGATATGCAATATCCTGTGCAATCTTATCAAGTCTGTCTTCACGCTTGATAACCTCTAAAATACGAGAAGCAGAATTTTCAAGAAGTCTTGCTTCAGCCTCATTAAGATTTTCTTCTTCAATGATATCAACAACATCATCATCAAGGAAATCATTCTGAAGCCATACTGATGGAACACGTCTTGAGTAATAAAGAGGAACTGTTGAACCATCTGCAACTGACTGTGCAAAGTTATATTCAGAAACATAATTACCAAACCATTGGTTAGTAAGACGCTTTGCACCTAAAAGTGGGGTTCCTGTAAATGCGATATAGTTGGCATTCGGCAAAGCTGTTCTCATATTTTGAGCAAGGTCTTTATACTGTGTTCTATGGGCTTCGTCAACAAGAACAATGATATCGTCTCGTGTAGAGAGAAGAGGATATTCTTCGCCTTTCTCGTAACGGAATTTATGAATAAGTGTAAATATAAATGATTTGTTTGTCTGTAGGAATTCACGGAGTTGTTTGCCATTCTTAGGCTGACACTCTTCGTTAGCGCCAATAACTTCAGTGCGAACAAAGTTTTTGTGAATCTGAGTATCCAAATCTTCACGGTCGGTAATTACAAGGAAGGTAAAGTTACCATGCATTTTTCTCTTAACCTTACGAGCAAACATAACCATTGAGTATGATTTACCAGAGCCCTGAGTATGCCAAAATACGCCCAACTTACCCTTAAGCTCTTTTCTATTCTCCATTGATTCCATAAGATTATTAACACCTAAATATTGGTGATTCTTGGCAATAATCTTGATAGATTCATTCTGGAACAAAATAAAGTTTTCTATATAGTCAATAAGTCTTGTTTTATCAAGAAGACCATCAATAAAGAAACGTATTGAACTATTGTTTGCGTCTGCAGAATTACGGATAGTTTCACGGTCTAGTCCTTCTTTTTCGGAATGCACCTTTAACCACTCGAAGAAGTAATCATAAGTCGCATTAAAAGCACCGAGCTTTGTTTCAAGACCATTTGATAACACACAAATCTGGTTAAATGCAAAAAGGTTTGGAATGTCTCTTTTATAATCCTGAAGATTTTTGTTATATGCTTCTTCTACCTTAACAATACTGTTTTTAAGTTCAATGAATACAAGTGGAAGACCATTTACAAAAACAATAACATCTGGTCTTCTGTAATATGCCTTACCCTGTATCCACATTTGAGAAACTGCTGTAAATGTATTCTTCGTAGGGTCATCAAAATCAATGAGTTTTGCAAAATCAAAATCCTCTTTACCATTTCTGCGAACAGTAATTTTGATACCATTTCGAATTTGGTTATAGAGCTTATAGTTAGTAGCAACCATATCTGTACCAGTGAAATCACGGCGTAAATCTTTAACGATATTTTTTATGTATTGCTCATCAATGTTAGGATTGATTTTTTTGAGAGATTCAAGAAGAACACATGGCAAAACACACTCCCTTTTAGAGGAGCGTCCTGTTCCGTCATTCAAATCATCTCTCTTATTGGGGTCGGCATCACAGGTTATGATGTCGTACTCAAAAGGAGTTTCTTTCAGTTTTGAGAGTATGGCTTGTTCAATCATATCTTCAGTAATAAAATTAGCCATATCGCACCTCCGTGATTAAAATTTAATATCCGGAACTTTTTTGTTGTATCTCTGCGCATTGGCATGTGCCAAAACTTTTCCTATAGGTGTAATTGTTATACTATGTGGCAATGCCTCCCACCACAAACGAACAGTTTTTAACATTTCAAAAGTGTCCCATTTTTGCATAAATGCTTTTTTAAATTCTTGTTTCAATTGGTTATCATTTGAGTACAAATCCCACACTTTATATAACACTTCAATCTCATTAGTTTGGGGTTTGCGAAGAAACGTCAAACCTGGTTGCACAGAAACTGGTATATTGATATCTTTTATATACTCCTTATTAGGAATATTTAAACGAACAAATTCGCTATTCAATTCATGCTCAACTAATATGGTTATTGGAATATTTGCTTCGTTTAAAATAGTTTGCACTTTTTGATATGATTCTGAATTTTTTTGAATTCCAACACAAGAATACCCATTGAAACATTCGGTATAATACTCAGAAAACTTTTTAAATGTACCTATCGAAGAAACTCTTACTGCATTCAAAATATCGAGGTGATAAGCCCAATCAAAACTGCTTGGAAGTGATAGATACGAAAAGGAAGAAAACAAATCGTTCATAACGGTTAGCCCTTGTGTAATATCACCACTTATAGCGCCCCAACTATTTATGGCATAAATCAGGGTTAATGCACATAACGCATCGTCATCAATTTGATCGACTATCTCAACAGCTTTTGATATACTTGCCTTAGTCTTTCTAGAGTTCTTTTCTTCAACCCTATGTACCAACAATTCAGTCAGCATTTCTATATCAGCATCCCTATCTGATGCAGCAGCTCTTTTTTGCGCCTCTACTAATAAAAATTGAAACGATGGTTCCCCAAAAGCCTCTAACATACCATCAACTTTTTCTACTTTCTGCATCAAAAGATTTTCTAACATATTTACTCGCTTTATAGCTAATTCATACGCATCTTGTGTATAACTTTGGCGAGCAATCGCATTCATTTCCGTGTAAATTTCTCTTGCTCTTGTTTCGGTTATTCCGTTATACACATTTATGGTACCCGCTTGAATTTGCTGAGAATTATCGCCACCTTTTTGTAACTGATTGTCACTCATTGCGTTTGCCTCCATTATTAATCGTTACATTGCCTATCTGACTTTGATTTGAACTGTCTCTAGCTTTTTGGATTTGCTTGGCCTTACTTTTATTCGCAATTCGATAACCAATAGCACCACCACCCAATCCACCAAGAATCAATCCTATAATTGCACTAATAATCTCAGTTCCAATTGTGTTGATTAATTCAATAAACCATTCCATTCTTTACACCTCCAATTTACCACTCATTAGGCGTGGTAAAAGTAAGTCGCGCTGTTTAATAAGGTTTACATTTGATTTTCTAATCAAATCCACTTGTTCAATAATAGGTTTCACTATATTAGTAAATTCATCCAATATCGACTGAGGTGCCAACCAAAAAGCATATTTCTTTAAATCTGCCATTCTAATTCCTTTTTGTGCAGCACCATTTGCATTAGATTGACAATAATTTTGAACATCATTAGACAAGAGCAAAAGGTACAAATATTCTGAACTAACTTTTTCATTAGGACGCATTGTGAAAACTGATTCGCTTATATTCCAATTGTCAGTAGGAATGTTAATTAAATATACTCTTCCAATGGTTCCAATACCAGAAAACAATAAATCTCCTTGTCTAAGGTCTGAACGATTATTAATTTTACGGATAGCTTCGTCAGTTACTTTGTCACATTTTTCGTCAAGATAGATGTTATTATCTCCCATATTTTTTATAGTAACATAATAGTTGTCACCTTCACCTAAAACAAAGTTTTTTCTTGGGTTCAATCCAGTGGCAATTTTACTTAATATAGAGTCCAAAGTCACTTTTTCCCATCCAACCGGTATATTGTTCTCGAAGAGAGATTTTTCGTGCCCAGCAAAGCGATAATTAACAAACCACTCTTTATAGAGATTTTCTGCCATCTGTTCTAATATGGCAATTCGTTTGTTGTTGTTTTCGATTAACTCATCGTAGGTTGAAAGAACATCTGCAATTCGCTTCTGTTTTGGTAAATCAGGCAATTCAAATTTATATTTGTAGATTCGTTCAGGAGATGTGTGTTTTACAGTTGCACCATTACTCGTATTAGCAATTCTCCTTTGATACCAAGGAGTTCGTAATAGCCAATATAAATAGTTTTTATCTATGTCATTAGATTTTATTGATACAAGACCTATTCGTTGATTGTGCAGATAAATTTTGTCATCATTTGGAACATATGCTGCATATCCCAATGTATCTGTTTCTTTACTTAAATCTGTCATAGTGACAATTAAATCATTTGCTTTAAGTATGTAGTCTTCTGGAATTTCACCATTATAGAATTTTTTATCGGATTGTTTGAATCCACCACCAATTTTGAAATTACCAGGAGTTACTAACACTATACCATTGTCATTAGTTGTAATGTATTCTCCCTTGAATGCAAAACCGTGTTTGATATGAATCAAATCTCCTAATTTTACTATAGACATATCATTTATCCTCCAATAACTCACTTAGATTATTAGAGATTTTTTTGCTAAGACAGTTTGCTTCTTCATTGAGTTTTAATAACTCTTCGTTAATTGCAAGTAATTCTGCCTTGAATTCATCTGCATTCATACCATCATCTTCGATAACAACACCGACATAGCGACCGGCATTGAGAGAATAGTCTTGGTCTTCAATGCCATCTTCACCTTTGAGGGGGGCAGCTTTGCAAAGACCGATAACATCACGATATTCACCATCTGGGAATCTTTCAAGCAACCAATCAATCTGAGACTGCCAATATGACTTTATCTTTGTATCCTTGTTTTCTGCTATTTCAGCAGCATTTGCAAGTTCAGTTTTATATTCATTTATAAGGTCAGCAAAAGCCTGTGTATCACCATTATAAAGTCTTGTGATAATACCTAAATTCTTAATCTGTTCATCAGAGAACTTTCTGTGTGCTCTATCAACCTGTGTGAATACATTACGAGCATCAACAAAAAGGATTGTGTCTTTCTTATCTGTCTGTGGTTTAGTTTTATCAAAGAACCATAATGTTGCAGGAAGAGTAACTGATGAGAACATATTTGATGGAAGCGTTACCATTTGAGAGATAACACCTTCTTCAATGACTTTCTTTCTGATTTCATATTCTGAACCTGAAGCATCGGATGCCGAGTTAGCCATAACAAGTGCAGCCCTGCCATTTTCATTTAAGGCAGAAGCAAAATAGCCAATCCAAAGATAGTTTGCATTAGGTACAGTTTCTTTTTTGTCGGATGATTTCTTTGCACTCTTTGATTTGTTTCTTGGCACACCATAAGTGTTAAAACGAGCATCATCAATAACTTTTTCTACCACAACTTCATCAACATTGAATGGTGGATTTGCCATAACATAGTCAAAAGCACCTACTGCGTCATAAGGGTCAGAATAGAAAGAGTTAGCCTCGGTAATTTCGCCACGAACGTTATTAAGCAATAAATTCATTTTTGCAAGTTTAACTGTTTTAGGGTCTTTTTCAACACCATAGCATCTGAATTTCATCTGCTCTTCAGCACTTGCATTGTGGTCATGCATATATCGTGCAGCCTGAACGAACATACCACCCGAACCACAAGCAGGGTCAAGGAATTTCTTATCACCACATTCAGGATTCAAGACATTAACCATGTAACGAACAACTGTTGCTGGAGTATAGAATGCACCGCCGTCTTTACCTTCAGACAACGCAAAGTTGCCAAGGAAGTATTCGTAGATTTCACCGAAAATATCGATGGTGCAACTTTCAGGGATATCCTTGAAAATACGAACAATATTTGAAAGGAGCTCTGGCTCTTCCTCAGGAACAAGTTGTGCATAAACCTCTTTAGGAAGAACGCCTGCCATCTTTGGGTTTTCATCTTCAATAGACTGCATAGCTTCTTTAACAAGAACCGCTTTATTAGCATCATCTGGAGCATTATTTATGAAGTCATAATATGCGTTTTCAGGAAGGAAGAAACCACACTTTTCAATAGAAACTTCTTTCAAAGATTTTTCAGCTCTGCCACCTCTGGTACGATTATATTCTGTTTCAATTTCATCCTTATGTTGTTTAAAAAGAATGTCAGCATATCTTAAGAAAATCAAGCCAAGAATTGGCTCACCATAATTGTTTGCAGCAAGGTGCGCACCTGCACGAAGCACGTCTGCAGCATGCCACAAATTCTCTTTCAAAACTTTTAATTCTTTGTCTGTCATTTCATCCACCCCGTGGTTGTATTTGTGTATTAAAATTAAATACAAATATTCTATTATATTCTACAAAAAAATACCACAAAAGTCAATTAACAGGAACTAAATATCAGGGTGTTTTTATGGACAGAAAGATATAAAAAAGGCTCGTGAAACTGGAAACAAACCAATCTCACGAGTCACTAACATCATTAAAACTCTTGCCATGGAAAAATTCGTTTTATAATATGCATTACTCCTA
Organism: Candidatus Fimenecus sp.; assembly: GCA_045632525.1. Classification (GTDB taxonomy): domain Bacteria; phylum Bacillota; class Clostridia; order Oscillospirales; family Acutalibacteraceae; genus Fimenecus. The sequence goes on along the minus strand of JAZQWV010000047.1, from coordinate 8,598 downwards.
CAATTAAAACTAACACAACTAGTAATACTGTAAGTATCCACCACCATGCAAATGAATGAATACTAAATATCATTAACAACCCAACTATTACCGAATAAACAACCAAATATAAAAAGCTTCCCAATGCAGGAATTGAACCACTTTGATAACCCATTAAACCAACTATTTTGTATGTAACATATTGAATTATTGGTTCTGCAATCACATTTATAAGTAATGCGATACTTCCGAAACATTCAAATGGATTTGGTAAATAAAATTGTCTAATAATCACACTTGCTACACAAATTATTGCGTAAAGCATTTTTTGAGTCAAGCCTCCTTTACGATATTGTTTTTATATAAGATTTCCATCACAATGGTAGATACATAAAAGCAATGCCTTCAAAAAATCTGCATCATTTTGTGATGTTCTCTTTTTAGGCCCCTTTGTCCTGTTACCTGCCGTACGCTCCTTTTTGCCTATAAAACGGGTAAAAAGAAGATTTTCTATATTGCTATCGGTGTAAATGAGTCCGTTTTGATTAAGTGCCTTACCGTCCTTGCCCAGCACGAGGGCTGCAAGTCCGTAATCCTGCGTAACAACCACATCACCCTTTTCGGTGATATTAGCAATACGACAATCGGCAGAATCTGCACCCTTATCAACGACAATAGTTGTAGCGCCATCCCTTTCAATGGTATGGGTATTATCGCAGACAATGATACACTCAAGCCCACGCTCTTTTGCCACATTGACAGTAATATCCACAACCGGACACGCATCAGCATCAATTATAATTTTCATAACATCACCATTAAATTAAGATGCCATCACAATGGTCTATTTCGTGTTGAATGATTTGGGCTGTCCAACCGGTGAAAGTCTTGATTCGGGTCTGGAATTCAGCTGTTTGCCACTGCACTTTTATACTCTTATAACGCTTACACTTACGGGGACCACCAAGCAATGAAAGGCATCCCTCTTCAGTTTCATAAGGCTCTGAATTTTTGATGATTTCAGGGTTAAACATAGTCATATACTTGCCGTTGTCATCAAAGCAGATGATACGCTTATGTACACCAATCATATTAGCAGCCATACCAACACAACTGTCTGCATTTGCAATGAGAGTGTCAAGCAAATCCTGTACCACCTGCAAATCTTCAATTGTAGCCTTTTCCGATTTCATCGCCAACAAAATCGGGTCATGAATTACTTCTTTAATCATTGTTTATTACCTTATATTTCTTCAATTCCTAAACTCTTTAAATACTGATACGTACCGTCATAAAATTCAGGTAAGCGTGTGCTATCTTCCCAGAAGCCACTTGCAGTTTTGTTTGCGTTACCAGTAGGTACACAAATTACCATTCCGGCTCTTGCACGGGTAAGCAAAACACGATATGCATTCAACATATATTTCTGTAATTCCTGCTTACTTTCAGTAGTTGCTAACTGCTCTGTCCATTTTGAATGGCCATTGAATTTATAGAAATGCCATTCACCATTTTCGCATCTCATGTCAGCATCCCAAAGCAAACAAGTATAATCCAATTCCAAGCCTTGAACCTGAATTTCTGTTGCCGCATCCTCAAGATAATTTGACGACCTTGTATCAGCTTTATCATCAAGAAACCAATGAACAGCGTTTTCATCTCCTGATGGCAAAACATGTATAGACAATGGCTTAAATCTTGCAGATTCTTTAGTAACAAGAACACCTGTACGCTCTGTTCCACGCACTTTGCTGTGAAGCCATCTTTTTGCTGTTGCCATATCTCTTGTCAGTACAATTGGATATTTATCTTTGATTTCATCATATATTTCAGCTGCACTTTCATCAAACGATAACATCGCATGAACAAATGCAGACAGTTTTTCAGCTCTGAACGAACGCAATGATACTGCTAAATGCAAGTCTTCTGAATATGTTACATTAGGGTTATCCTTTAACAATTCATTAACCTTACCTTCTGCATATTCAGGCTCTGTAAGTTTTGGTGATATGTACACATTCCAATGTGGAAACACCTCATTTAAAGCCTTAATCCATTCAGAGATGCCCGCTTCACCAGTATTGATTTCTTGTCCGCCACCAACAAGACAAACAATTGTTGCCCAGTCTTCACGTTGGTCAAGAGACCAAATCAAGAATGCCGCTTCTGACAATGGAAAGTTTGGAACCTTAAGTTTATTACCATAAGTTCCGCCTCTCTTAAGATAGTCAGCAAGTCTTTTGTGTGTCCAAGAGCGTTGTGCCTCGTCAAAAATTGCTACATGCTCAACTTCACCGAAGCCTGCTTTTTCCATTTTTACAGCTTTTGCAGGGTCAATTTCAAGAACTCCGTTTTCAACAGGGTTCTTAATTTTTGCCAACATATTATCACGATATCTGTGTATTATCTGAATTGACTTACTCACTTCACGACGAGAATCAGATATTTTCTTTTTCTCTCCTCTGGATTGACACTTTTTAACATTGTCTTGAGCAAGTGCTTCAGTTAAAACTGCAACTAAAGGACCATTACCAGAAAGATAAACAGCGCCTTCGTCCTCAACAGGCTTGTCCTGACCTTGATATGTTTGCTTTACAGCTACATCAAGACCTACCAATGTTTTGCCTGCACCGGGAACACCTGTAACAAAACAGATACTCTTTTTCTGATTTGCTTTGCTATGCTGAATCACATCCAAAATATATGCAATTGTTCTATCAGTAGAAACATCATCAGCCTCATGACGAGTAATGTCTTCTACAGTATGATTTTCATATAATGTTCTTGCCGCTTCAATGATAGTTGGTGTTGGTGCATATGGACTGATTATCCAATTAGGATTAACCGGTGCTTCATTTGGGAATCGTTGCAACACCATATCGATTAAGCTTGAAACACCTAATGCACCTGTCACCAATGGATTCACAACTCTGTCGTCATAAACAGACATTTGAACACGGTTAGATGAATTGCGATAATTTGTTGCAATAAGTATAGGAACAATAATTTTATCTTCACTAAACTTATGGAAGTTTTTCAAGTCAAGTGCGTAATCAAGAACTTGGTCTACATCAGCTTCTAAAATTTTAGTTTCACCGACCTTAAATTCAAGACAGAAAACTATTCCTTCAAGAAGCAACACAACGTCAATTCTTTTACCAAGACGAGGAATATCATATTCAAATATAATTTTGTCATCCTTATCGGTGTAATCAGCAATTACATCCTTCATCACGGCAATTTCTGATTTCCATGCTTCTATTGTAGTTGTAAGAGCAGCACCGTGGTAATTATCACACAATTCACCGAGGATAGAATTATCGTCAGCGTTAACAAAATCCTTGATACTGTTACAGTATAAGCAACGATTCATAAAAACCCTCCTCTTGGCAATATAAATCCGTATCTATTATATCACTTGCTGTGAAAACATGCAACAATATACCACTTTGCAATAGTACAATAAAACGGACTTGTTCAATAAATATAGTTTTTATTTTTAACAAATACATGTTATAATAAAAGAAAAAAGGAAGTGATAGTATTAACTTGTTTGACGATGAATTGGTTTGTATAGATTGGTTTCGGGAACCGCCAAATAGAATCCGTTGTTGTAATAATGCATCAAAGAAAATTGTAAAAACTATTTTAGATAATAAAAAGTGGAAATTATGGACACCATCAAATGGTAAAAACGACCCTCCTCCAGACTTTTATTGTGACAAATATCAACTAATGATGGAAGTTATGCGAGTTGATGACCATACTTTCAAGAAAAACGGACATTATAGGAATCCCACCAATGAAGCTGAAAGTAGGATATATAACGAACTAAAAGCCAAAGGTATCGTGAATGGGGTAAACGGTAACATGGTTATAGTATCTGCAAAATCAGGATTGCCAACAGAACAAGACCATAATTATAACTGGTACTTAGCTAACTTTGAAAGAGTTATAGAAAAGCATAACAAAAAAATGGATTTGTATAAACAAAACCATCCAGGTTATAAATGTATCTTTTTTATAGTTGATGAATCCTCTTCTTATTTAGTTGCGCAAAACAAAGACGAAATACCTGATCGGATTATCCCAGGTGAGCCTTTTTGCGGGAAACCGCACATTCACTTTTTGGACGACAATTTTATTTCATGCTTATCTAAAACTAAAGCAGATTTTATAATTTGGTATAGTCCCTATAAACATATTAATTTTGCAAATATCCTCATTCCACAATTACCAAAAACGTATGTGTACGAAACAGCTAAGTTAAAGAAATTGAGAACCATAAAATACGACATAGAATTAATTTTTCAATCAGAAGCATAATTACAAATGACAGCACCTACTATCGTTTTTGTAGGTGCTGTTTGTTTATACACTATGTGTAATAATTCTCAATTTGTTTTTCAATAGATTTAAGTAATTTTTTTATATTTTTTTTAAAATGTGGTTCAATATCATGTTCCAAAAATGATATTAAATAGGAACGATATCCGCATAGATATTGTACAAACTGAAACACGCTACTAAATGGATAAATATTTAAATCTCTATGCTTTAATTGTAACTGGTTAGCTTCTTGAAGAAATAAAACTTTATCCTGTTTTGCAGTTTCATAATTATCACGTGAAAAAGTTATTGTCCTTCTTATATCTGATAAACGATTTCTAGAAAGCCTTATACCATATTTTGAAATCACATAACCACTTAAAGAAATTTCGTCTTCCGAATACTTAATCTTGCTATAGTTTAAAAAGAAATTTTTTGAAGCCAAAATATTTTTTATCTTTTTAATGAACCATTTTTTTAATTCAAAATCAAAATTAACACTTGAAAATAGAATATCATCAGCATATCTTGTGTATGTAATATTAAACATTTGAGCATATTTTAATATTCTCTGGTCCAGCCGTGCCATAACAATATTAGATATCGCTGGAGATGTAGGTGCTCCTTGAGGAAGAGAACCGTTATATGAAACAATATCCACAATAAAATCTATTATTTCCTTTTTATCTTCCATATCGTCACAATTTATTATATTTGACAACCCACTGCTTATACAATCTTCGGTTATCGACGGAAAAAAGTTTGCAATATCTATCCTTAAAAAATATTTCGCTCCTACATGTGGCTCTAAATAAGCAATATAATTTTCTCCTTTTTTAAACCCTTTAACACATGTAGGTGTAACTTGTTTACTTAAAAAACAAGTATTTAAACTTTTTTGTAATAAATATAATTCCGATTCATCTGACAAATATGAAATTACTCTCTTCCCCCTCTTTTTCGGTATTTCAAACTGTTTATAATTTTTTTGAGAAGGAACACTCGCTATATCAGAATATTGCAAATTTAATATCACATTACAAAACGATTCAATTGTCATAAAAAATCCCTTCTTGAATAACGAGCAACAGAACAATGTTACAGTACTTTCATAATAAATGCGTATGCACGCTAAACCCAGCCTCTGTCCGGGCCATTCAAGCACGGCAAGGCGGTCAGCCTATTAGTGACTTCAGTTCCTTGGATCCCTAACTTGCCATCGTCAGCACAAGGCCTTGATTTCTCAAGCATTTCTACTGTAACATTGAACTATTGACGTCATCTTATTATATTACAAAGTTTTATAATAAGCTCATGTAATTCTGCAAAATTTTGGCTAAACACCAACTTTGCATATTTTTTATTATCTACACTATCCTCTATATATTTTTTAAATCCTTTGAAAGATTTTTCACAATCGTCTGGTAAAAAAGCCATAAAAAACTCATCCAAATATTCTGAAACCCAACCAGAACCCTTTTTTCCAAATCTTATTTTTTCTATAGTATTTCGATCATTTGCATTCAATTGCTTTAAAACATATTTTCTTGTCTTCAACAAATCTGTCTTCCCATCAAACACAATTCTTAAGAGATTAATTCTATCCCTATTTTGATGTGATAAAATGAATTCTTCTAAATCCTCGTATGTCTTTCCTTTATTTTTATTTTTCAAATATTCTAATGCAAAAGTGAATGTTTGTTCATTTATTAATGAACCCTCAATAGTAGTTTTCATAGTAAAGACATTATAGTTTAAAAGATATTCATGTATTGCATTAATAAAGCACTTATAATCTTCATCCTCACAACTATAAAATGGTTCGTAATAGTGGACATGCAGTTTTTTCTCCATCGCCTCAATCCGACGTCTCATATGATACAAATAAGTTTTTGTTTCTTTTTTATTTCTGTATGAATACTTTTCTTTTGCTTCTTGTGTAAAATATTCACTTTTCAACACGAGTTTATATGTTGCATTTTCATAATTAATTGCTTTGTCCATATCTATCATACAGAGGTAAGGAGTTTTTGTTTTTGTCTTATGTGGATGCATAATGTTTAGTATTGGATTTTGTGATAAAGCTTGATATACGTCGACACACTTTAAGTCCGGATATAACAATCTTAAATATGGGTTTGAAAATAATTCTAGTTCTGTTTCACCTTCAACAAAAAGAATTGCTTCAGAAAAATATGAATTCATGTGTTCATCTGTTACCCTATATTTCGAAGTAGGACTGTATTGTGTAAATTTTTTCATTCGATTTATTTGAGTGTATTTCCCATCATAACCTACTTTAAATAATGCAACTGATCCACAATCTCTAATCAGATTTTTGGTCAGCCGTGGTGAGTGTGTAGAAATAATCATTCTTAATTTATCGTTTACATTTTGAATAACATCACATAATTCATCTATATAACTTGAATGCAAACTAATCTCAGGTTCATCAAATAAAATTATAGGATGTTTCATTTTAGCTCTTGCAATTTCATTTGTAGTCCTTAAAAATAGTTCAATATATTTAACAGAATTTGTACCGCTTGAATAATAATTTAATCTTTTTTCTTTTTGATAAATTTCATCTCCAGAAAATTTTAATTTGATTAGGTTTTTAGCATAATCCTTGGAAGCAGCTTTTCTAATACTTACATCTGAATTTTCAAATACACTTTTTATCCCGCTAATTTTGTTTTTTATATTAGATTCATCTATTACATCGTCAATTCTTTTTTCTAACTTCTTACGTTCGAAATTGGATACCTTTCCCAACTCTCCTAATGTGTCCCATATTTTAGACCATTCCGTTATATCCAGTTCTCTTGTATTTATATAGAAAAAAGGAAATAAACTTTTCAGTATGAAGCGTTTTTCATAAGGTAAATTCCATAAAATTCCTTTCCCCTTAATCTGGGACAAATTTAAGGAAACTGTTTTATTTTTTGTTGCATTCGCTAATTTGACAATATCTTTATAGTACTTTATATATATTTCCTTACCTGAAAAATCCTCATCAATATTAGCCATATCTTCTGACTTTTCATTTTCAGCGTTAGATTTTGAAATCTTCTCAAACTCAGAAAGGTCAAAAGTTAGTGTAATGTTAACTTGATTACTATAACGATTATTTGAATCAAAAACATCATCATTAGGTTGTCCTTGTGTCAAATTGTTGTAAAAATAGTTTATTGCATCAAGGATATTTGTCTTTCCTGTACCATTTGCACCTATAAGTAAATTTAATTCTTTAATGTCTATATTACAATATTTAATAGATTTATAGTTTTCTATTCTAACCCTTGTTAACGACATAACAATTAACTCCCTTATAGATTAGGCTCATTTAATAAATTTCCTCACTTATCATATATCGAATTTAATATGACTTTTGTGACAAAAAAATACAAAATTCTTGCTATTGTCTATTGTATTGAGTTAAAATACTCCTACCGATGAAAGGAGGGCTGGTAATCGGTTTGGGCGTAAAAATAAGTATTACATTTACGCAAATACAATTAAATAGGAGGTAATGATGATTACATCAGAACAGTATCGGCAGATACAGAAGTGTAAGAGCGATGGGTTGACTATGGCGGAGACAGGTCGGCGGTTGCACATACCTGCATCGGTGGTTCGTAACTGGTGGAGAAAGTCGGAAGAGGATTTCTACAAATCCATGCGTGGCACGGTGTATGATTTGGATAATTATCGGCAATATATCATTGAGTTGATTAAGGCTTGTCCCACAATCACCAACACCAATTTGATGACTCAGTTACGCGAGGAATTCTCTGACTTTGATGCCACCTACTCCACTTTCAACAGGTATGTAAAGAACCTGCGAATTCAGGCGGGTTTGAGTCAACCGAAACGCATCCGTTGTATTCGCGATGACCAGCCACCGGGCTATGAGGCGCAGGTTGATTTTGGTGAGTATCGAATGCGAAACATGTACGGGAAGGAAACCAAGGTGTATTTCTTCTGCATGGTGCTTTCGTATAGTCGTATGAAATTCGTGTACTTTTCAACAAAACCATTCACCGCTAAAACCGCTATTGAGGCACACAAATACGCCTTCAAGTATTTCGGGGGTCGTCCACAGGTGATTATGTATGACCAAGACAAGGTTTTTGTTGTTGCTGAAAGTTACGGTAACGTCATTCTTGTTAAGGAGTTTGATGAGTTCGTCAAGGATGTGGGCTACTCGCTTTTCATTTGCAAGGGACACGACCCAAACACCAAAGGTAGAGTTGAAAACACGGTGAATGTGGTCAAGCGTGGTTTTCT
>JAZQWV010000046.1:0-71741 GCA_045632525.1 Candidatus Fimenecus sp. | reverse complement strand
TGTTAGCAATACTTACATTTATCGGTATGCTTATTTTTGGATTCCCAAGTGCCGCAGTTGTATCAGTTATAATTGGTATTTCTGCACTTGTGCCTGTAATTGGTCCTATTGTTGGTGAGGTTATAGGTTGCCTTATAATATTTATGGAAAGTCCGTTAAAGGCTTTACTTTTCTTAATATTTGTACTTATTTTACAGGCTATTGACAACAACTTTATTTATCCGAAAATTGTTGGCAAGTCAGTTGGGCTTCCCGGTATGCTTGTGCTTATATCAGTAATTGTTGGCGGTAACATTGGCGGTATTCTTGGTGTATTACTTGGCGTGCCTACTGCTTCAGCAATTTATGCACTTGTTGTTGACTGGCTTGAAACGAGAAAGAAAAATAATGAAACTATTGAAAAAGAAAATGAATCAGTAACTGAAGCCGAAGTGAAAACTGAAGCAATTACTGAAAAAACAGAGAGGTGAGAAAATGCGTAAATTAGGTTTTGATAATGACAAATATCTTCGTATGCAATCAGAGCATATTAAAGAGAGAATAAGCAAATTTGGTGGTAAACTCTATCTTGAATTCGGTGGTAAGATTTTTGATGATTACCATGCTGCCAGAGTACTCCCCGGCTTTAAGCCTGACAGTAAAATGAAGATGCTTCTTCAACTTAAAGATGATGCTGAAATCATTATTGCTATTTGTGCAAAAGATATTGAAAAGAATAAAATCCGTAGTGACTTAGGTATCACTTATGACCTTGACGTTTTGCGTCTTATTGACATTTATCATGGTTTTGGACTCTTTGTTGGTGGCGTTGTTCTCACTCAATATTCAGAGCAACCATCTGTAATTGCATTTGAACAGAAACTTCAGAGTCTTGGTATTAATGTTTATCGTCACTACCCTATCGAAAATTATCCACTTGATGTTGAGCTTATTGTAAGCGAAGACGGATATGGCAAAAATGACTATATTGAGTCAGACCATTCGCTTATTGTTATTACCGCTCCGGGTCCTGGTAGTGGTAAAATGGCTGTGTGCCTTTCTCAGCTTTATCACGAGCACAAGCGTGGAATCAAAGCGGGTTATGCTAAATTTGAGACATTCCCAATTTGGAATTTACCATTAAAGCACCCTGTAAACCTTGCTTATGAAGCTGCAACTGCTGACCTTAATGATGTTAACATGATTGACCCATTCCACCTTGAAGCTTATGGCGAAACGACTGTTAACTATAATCGTGATGTTGAGAACTTCCCTGTACTTAATACAATATTTGAAGAAATCTATGGCGAGTCACCATATAAATCACCTACTGATATGGGTGTTAATATGGCGGGCAACTGCATAATTGATGACGATGTTGTGCTCACTGCATCAAAGAAAGAAATTCTTCGTCGTCATTGCAACTATCTTGTTCAACAGAAGAACAACAAGAAAAAGTCAAATGAGCTTTATAAAATTGAGCTTATTATGAAGCAACTTGGCATCACAAGTGATGACCGTCCCGTTGTTTCTGCGGCACTTAATCTTTCAGAGACTACTGACGCGCCTGTTACTGCTATCGAACTTCACGATGGCAGAATCATCACAGGTAAAGCGAGCGAACTTCTCAGCTCATCATCTGCAATGCTTCTTAACGCTTTGAAAGCTCTTGCAAATCTTGATGATGAAATTCTTCTTATTTCACCTACTGTATTTGAGCCGATTAAAGAATTAAAAATCAAAATGCACGAGCGTGACACCAGTTTGCACCCTGATGAAATTCTTATTGCGCTTTCAATTTGTGCGACTATGAATCCACTCGCAAAACAAGCTCTTGATGCAATTAAGGGCTTAAAGGGTTGCGATGTTCACGCGACAGTTGTGCTTTCTGATACTGACAAAGAAACTCTTCGTAAGCTTGGCACAAATGCGACTTATGAGCCATACAAGAAGAACGATAATTTGTATTATAACTAAAATTTAAGCGGATGTATGTATTTGTGCATCCGCTTTTGTAATAAATATTCATTGATGTTATGGGGATTGCTGATATGAAAATTAATCTTAAAAACACTAAAAAACTTCAGGAATTAAAGGGCTTTGGCACATCTGCTTGCTGGTGGAGTCACTACTGCAAAGACGAAAAAGTGCAAGACGAAATCTGCGAGCTTTTATATGGTGACACAGGGCTTAAATTGAACATTTATCGTTACAATATCGGTGGCGGCACTGATATGGAAAACTACCGTGTTCAAAACCCTTGGCGTCGTAGTGAAAGTATGTATGTTTATGACAGAGAAAAAGAAGAGGGATATTGGGATTTTTCTCTTGATAAAACTGCGAAGGATGTTATGAGAAAATGCCTTGATTTAGGTAATATTGATACTCTCATTGTCTTTGCAAACTCACCACATTGGTCACATACTTCAACAGGTCAGGCATCGGGTAGTTTAATGATGCACACCTGTAACTTGCCAAAAGCTAATTACAGAAAATTTGCTGACTATTTCTTAACTGCTACCCAAAGGCTTATTGACGAGGGGTTCCCTGTTAAATATGTAAGCCCTATAAACGAGCCTCAATGGAAATGGGGTGGCTCTTATGTGTGGCAAGAGGGTTGTCATTATGAGACCGAAGAAATGGTTGAAGTTATGCATATTTTTGCTGAAGAAATTTTGAAGCGAAATATGGATGTTAAACTCTATGGTCCTGAAAGTGGCGAAATGATGGGGCTTACCCCTGAATATCTCGATGCACTCATCAAAGACGAAACCATTATGAAAGTGCTTGATGTTTTTGCTTATCATTCATATCATGATGATAACAATCCACAAATTCGAGTTGATTTCAAAAATCAGTTGGTAACCCCCCACCCTGAATTCCGTTTTGATATGAGCGAGTGGTGTGAGTTACCTAACAAGAGTCACACAAAAGATTTCAAAGGAGCTTTGATTACTGCTCGAATTATCGGTCAGGATTTAATCTATGCGGGTGCAGAGAGTTGGACAAGTTGGGTTGCTGTCAATCAGTTTTCAATTAAAGAAGACGGTTTTGACTATTCCGACGCAACACTCACCGCTACTGACAATTTTGAAGAATGGTATGTGGCAGAGCGTTATTATGGTTTTGCTCATTTTTCAAAATACATACCACTAAATTCAATTTGTCTTGATAATGGATTCTTCCCTGACGAAAATAATGATTTCAATGTATTCTCATTCTTAATACCTGATAATAAGACTGTTACAGTAATTGTCAATGAGGGTAAAGAAAAAGAAATCAATTTTGATGGTAATTTTAACAAAATGAAAATCATTGAATCAACACAGGAATATAAATTAAAAACTATTTATGATGGTGAATACAAAGATAGTTTTACAGTTAAAGAAAATAGTATTTTAACTATTATTTGCGAGGGCTAAATTATGAAAATTGCAGTAACTTATGAAAATGAACAGGTTTTTCAACATTTCGGACATACTGAAAAGTTCAAAATCTATGATATACAAAATGACGATATTGTTGGCATGAAAATCATTGATACTAACGGTCAAGGTCACGGTGCGTTGGCTACATTCTTAAAAGAGAATGGCGTTGACATTGTTATTTGCGGTGGCATTGGTGGTGGCGCACAAAACGCTTTAAACGAAGCGGGCATCAAATGGTATGGTGGTGTCAAGGGAGATTGTAATCAAGCAGTAATTTCATTGCTTGTTGGCAAATTAGAATATAACCCTGACGCTCGTTGTGACCATCACGACCACGGCGAAGGTCATTCTTGCGGAGATAATTGCAATCATTAAGGAGAAAAATATGAATTTTACAGTATCTAATCATCCAAACCCACAATTTGAAAGAAAGAATATCGAAATCCTTAATGGTCAATGGGATTTTGGTTTTCAAAAAGCAAAGTTAGGTTTCAAATTTTCAACTGATGAACAAAGAGCTATTGAAATGAGAAACAAAAACGAATATCCACACAAAATCAATGTGCCATTCTGTGTTGAAAGTGAACTTTCTGGAATTCAGTATAAAGATTTTATCAATATGGTATGGTATAAGAAAAATATTGAAATTAAAAAGAATGGTAATCGCGTTTTCTTATGTTTTGGTGCTGCTGACCACTTAACAACTGTGCTTGTTAATGGCAAACTCGCAGGTCGTCACAAGGGTGGTTACACATCATTCCGTTTTGATATTACTCATTTAGCGGTTGATGGTAAAAACGAGATTTTTGTCCTTTGCGAAGACGATGTTAAAAACCAATTTGTTATTCGCGGCAAGCAAAGTGAATGGAAAAAGAGTCATGCTTGCGACTATACTCGCACAACAGGTATCTGGCAAAGCGTTTATCTTGAATATATGCCACAAAACTACATAAAAAACTTTAAGATTTATCCTGACCATAAAAATGGTCTTGTTACAATAAACTTTAATCTCAAAGGTAAAGAAACTTTATCTTGTGAAGCATTTTTTGATGGCAAGAGCGTTGGTAAATCAACATTTGTTGATGCTAGCGACAATGCTGTTATGCAATTAAAACTCGACGAAATCCACCTTTGGGAAGTTGGCAACGGTCAACTTTATGATATAGAAATCACATTCGGTGAAGACAAAGTTTATTCTTATTTTGGTCTTCGCAATGTGCGTCTTGACGGATACAAATTCCTTATCAACGAAAAGAGCGTTTTCCAGCGTCTTGTACTTGACCAAGGTTTCTATAAAAAAGGTATTTACACAGCACCTTCTGACGAAGATTTAATGAAAGATATTGAACTCTCAATGACACTTGGTTTTAACGGTGCTCGTCTTCACCAAAAGGTATTTGACCCAAGATTTTTATATTTCTGCGATAAGATGGGTTATATCGTTTGGGGTGAATATGCTAACTGGGGACTCGACTATTCAAATCCAAAGAGCGTTGATGTGTTCTTAAAAGAATGGGGCGAAGCAATTGAGCGTGATTTCAATCACCCATCAATTATTGGTTGGTGTCCATTCAACGAAACATGGAATTATAAAGGCAGACCTCAATATGACCCATTGCTTTCAACTGTTTATGATTATACAAAGGCAGTTGACAACACTCGTCCTTGCATTGACACAAGTGGTAATTTCCATGTAAAAACTGACATTTTTGATTTACATGATTATAGCTATGATGTTGATTTCTTCAAGAAAAACTATGACCGTTTTATGACAGAAGATTATCTTTATCAGCATGTGCTTGTTGAAAATGGTGGCAGACAGACTTATAGGGGTGAGCCTGTATTTATTAGTGAATACGGCGGAATCAAATGGGTTAGCGACGAGTCAATCAAATCTTGGGGATATGGCGAAGATGTTAAAACTCCTGAAGAATTTGCCGACAGATATGTGGGACTCACTGATGTTATTCTTTCAAACTATAAAATGTTTGGCTTCTGTTATACTCAGCTTTATGATATTGAACAAGAGCAGAATGGTCTTTATACTTATGACCGTGAAAAGAAATTTGATGATGCAATTTACGATAGAATCATTGCAATTAATACAAAGATTGCAGAGATTGAAAAATAAGGTGACATTATGAACTATTTTCCTGAAGTAAAGAAAAATTTTGGCTTTGGTTGTATGCGACTTCCACGCAAAGGTCCGCTTATCGACTATGAGCAGTCAAAAAAGATGATTGATACATTTTTAGAAGCAGGTTTTAACTATTTTGACACTGCTCACGGATATATGGAAATGAGAAACGAAAGCACACTCAAAAAGTGCCTTACATCTCGTCATCCAAGAGAGAGTTATGTTCTTGCAAATAAGTTGTCTGACGGATTTTTCAAAAAAGAGAGTCAGATTAGACCACTTTTTGAAAAGCAACTTAAAAACTGTGGCGTTGAATATTTTGACTTCTATTTAATGCACGCACAAAATGCAACAAACTTTGAAAAGTATAAGAAATGCAGAGCCTATGAAACTGCATTTGAACTAAAAAAAGAAGGAAAAATCCGCCATGTGGGACTCTCTTTCCATGATAAAGCAGAAGTGCTTGATAAAATTCTTACAGAATATCCTGAAATTGAGTTTGTGCAAATTCAGTTTAACTATCTCGACTATAATGACGAGTCAGTTGAGGGTAGAAAATGCTATGAAGTCTGCAGAAAACACGACAAACCTGTTATTGTTATGGAGCCTGTTAAGGGTGGTAGTCTTGTTAAACTCCCCGACGATGCAAAAAAAGTGCTTGATGACTTGAATGGTGGCACTCCGGCTAGTTTCGCTATCCGTTTTGCTGCGGGATTTGAAGGTATCTTTATGGTGCTTTCTGGCATGAGTGATATGGCACAAATGAATGACAACATCAGTTTTATGAAAGATTTTGAGCCACTGGGTGACGAAGAAATGGATGCAATCCGCAAAGTTTGTGAGATTATGAATAAGCAAAACCTTATTCCTTGCACAGCTTGTCGTTATTGTGTTGACGGATGCCCTAAAAACATTCCTATTCCCGAAGTTTTTGCTTGCATGAATGACAGAAAGCAATTTAAAGATTGGAATGCGAAGTTCTACTATAAAGAAATTCATACTGCAGGCAAAGGCAAGGCTTCTGACTGCATTGAGTGTGGACTCTGCGAAAAGGCTTGTCCTCAACACCTTGAAATTCGCAAATTACTTAAAGATGTGGCAAAGGAATTCGGCAAATAATGAAAAATAAAAAAATACTTAACATTGTGCTATCTGCGCTGTTTTTGTCCCTTTGTCTTGTGTTGCCTTTCTTCACAGGTCAAATCAAAGAAATTGGAAATATGCTTTTACCAATGCACATTCCTGTTATGCTTTGTGGACTTATCTGCGGATGGCAATATGGGCTTATTGTGGGCGCAATCGCACCAATAATGCGTTCACTTTTATTCAGTATGCCTGTGATGTATCCATCGGCTATTAGTATGGCTTTCGAGCTTGCAACATACGGATTTGTAATCGGATATATGTTCAGCAAATCTAAATGGAATTGTATGAAATCGCTTTATCGCAGTCTTATTGTTTCAATGATTAGTGGTCGAGTGGTTTGGGGACTTGTGCAAGCAGTTCTTTTGGGACTTGGTGATAATGGTTTTACCCTTTCAATGTTTATTGGTAGCGCATTTTTAAAGGCAATTCCCGGCATAATTTTACAACTTGTTTTAATCCCTGCAATTATGCTCATTTTAGGCAAAACTCATTTAAGACATAGACACAAAAAGGATGGGTAAATCCCATCCTTTTGCTTTTTATCTCTCCCATTTCTCCTTGACTTTTAAGGGGCAAAATGTTATTATAAACGAGCATTTTAATATATGCGGATGTGACGGAACTGGCAGTTTTTAGCAGAGCGCCTCCTGTGGAGGATGAAGCGAAGGCTAAAAAGACGCAGCGGTCAAAATCTTTTCACGCTCCAAGTGAAAAAAGATTTTGGGCACCGCAAGTGTCACGTGGGCCCGGTTACAAAGTAGTTTTTTATAAAAAGAAAAAATAGAAAATTTAATATGCGGGTATGGTGAAATTGGCAAACACGCATGATTCAGGTACTAACGCGCGAGAGGCTCTTTCAGACCTCTGCTGTTTCTTTAGAAGAACCGCATAAAATCAAGGGGTTTCACGATTTTTGACCTTGATTCCTGTTTGTTCAAAAATCTCAAAAAAACACTTATTTCTAACGGATTTCTAACAAACCGTTTCGGTTCTAAGATTTTTGAAAGGATTTAAGTCATATATGCGGGTATGGCGGAATTGGCAGACGCGTTAGATTCAGGTTCTAATGGTCGCAAGGCTGTGCAGGTTCAAGTCCTGTTACCCGCACCATCATCTCTCAAACCCAGTGTTTATGCGGGTTTGAGAGATTTTCTTTATCCGAAAAGCCCTCGAAATTCAAGTGATTCTAATGTCAAAAATGAGGGTATTTCTACAAAAAATCCGTTAGAATTCTGTTAGAAATAAGTTATGTATGGGACGGGATTTACCCGTCCTTTGTCTTTTCTTCAAGGCTCAAGTTTTCTGCAATCTTGTTAGCAGACTTGACCTTGGCTCCATACTCTAAATGGCTATAAATATTTGCCGTTGTACTGAAATCCGAATGGCCTAACCAGTCTTGGATTTCTTTTAAAGATACACCGTTGGCAAGTAATAGCGAAGCGCAAGAGTGTCGCAAATCGTGATACCGAATATGCTTTAGGTTATTTCTTTTGAGCACAGTCTGTAAATGTTGTGACAGATAATCCGGCCTTAAAAGATTCCCCATATCATCTACGCACACATAATCAAGGAATTCCTTGTTATATGCGTTGCGACATTTTCTTCGGTTGCTCTCTTGTTGCTTTTTGGTTTTAAGCAATAATTTTTCAACATCAGGTATTAGGGGCAACGTTCTAAGACTTGTTTTATTTTTCGTAGTGTCTTTGCGAACAATTACATCCTTGCCGTCAACAGATATTCGGCACACAGTATGCTTAATACATAGGGTTTTCTGCTCGAAATCAATCGCACTCCACTTTAGTCCTAAAGCCTCACTTCTTCGAAGCCCATAGAACGCCGAGAGTATAACGGGAACTTCAAGCAAATCACCCTTTACTGCTTCAAAAAGTTCCTGAAGCTCCTCACGGTTATAATGCTCAGCAATAAACTTTTGTCGCTTAGGTGTTTCGATTTTTACTGCGGGGTTTACTAATATGTAATCCATCTTAACCGCATAATCGAGTGCCTTGCGAATGATTGCATGATGCTTTGCAACCGAATTCCATTTCGTACCCTTCGACAACATTGTGTTGTAATACTCTTGAATATCCACTGTTCGTATCTTTTGCAGTGTAATATTCTTTTCATCAAAATAGGGGTTAATTCTCTTTTCAATGAAATACTGATAGCTGCCGTAGGTGGTAATTAAAACGGTGGGTTTAATCATCGTAAGCCAGTTTGACATAAACTGCGAGAACGGCATATCGGGTATTTGAGTTTCTTCACGTTCAAGTGTCATCTCCAACTCATCAATGCGTTCTTTCAAAAATTCTTGTGCCTTACGCTTGTTACCTTTGGCTGTAAGCCCTGTGCTTTGCCATTTTTGCTTTCGCTTACCGTCTTTATCGGTGTAACTGATAACGGTATGCAAATAGCCACCTTTTTCCTGTACGGATCCTTTTACCATTTTTCTTTCCTTTCACACACTTTAACAATTCGAACTTCTCCTTCATAAAGCCGCATTAAATAGATTTACGGCTATTTTAAAGCATGTATGCCGCCTGAAAACAGGCGGTGTAGCTTATGCAGATACTTCTTGTGAAGCATTTAATACATAAGCTACAATCGAACGCTTCGTGATTAAAAATCCTTTAGCGTTATGTTCGAGCTTATCAAGCTTACCTTGCTTTAAGAGTTTATAAATTTGTTTTCTGCCGGTATTAAGCATTATGGATGCTTCCTTAACGGAAACAATATCTTTATACTCGGTAAACATAGTCTGATAAGCCTCGTTATAACTGGAAAAGCAAAGGGACATTAAACTACGCTCCTTTCCTTGTCCTGCGATTTCCCAACACAGTATGTGGCGTGTGTGAGAGCCACATACTGCGACGGAAAACCTGCTTTTTCAGTTGTTATCTTTCAATGCGAGTACGATTAGCAAGATATTCGTCTAATTTTTGTCTCTTGATTAACCGCTTTGCACCAATCCATAACACAAAGTCGCAATCTTCTGCGTTACAGAGATTACGCATAGTGTTTTTACCGATGCCGGAATAAGCGGCGGCTTCATCGAGTGTTAAATTACTCTTCTGCCAAATGGGAACGCTAATATCTTTCATGGACACTTTACCTCCTATATTATTTGCCTCCATTTCCGCCGGAGGCTGGCCTTGAAACATATAACATAATAAATACTCCTTACAGGCGGTGACGGATGTCACCGCCGTTACATTCTTCCTATTTTTTGTCCCTATATATCAATCCTACAGATTTTCGTCAGCAGGATATTGTAGTCAATTTAAATTCTTCCTTCACAATTTTAATTAATAGATTACTTTTTCTTTGGCTTATCGGCCAAATAAATTCTTGTTACTTCAGTCCGATGGTGACCTAAGTTTTCGCTTACAATCTTTCGGGCTTTCTTCGGTCTTTCTTTTAAAGCTTCTTCATAGGTTCTTTGTGCATAGGTGTGTCTCAGACTGTGCCATGAGATTGTTTCAGTTCTTTTCTTTTTACCGTCTTCACTCAAATCCTCACGGTTTTCTACCATAAAGTATTTTCTGTTATAACTCATCCAATTCTGCAAAGAACGCTTTTCTCGCTGTACGCCGCCCTTTTCACTTCTTGAGATTAAATAATCTCTTGGATACCGCCCTGAACACCTGGCATAGTTCAAATTATCGGTAATAATACCGCGCTGCTTTGCGCTTAAATCAATAGCCCTTGTCTGACCGCCTTTGCCTTTTATGACGAGCTGTCCTGTTTTTAATGCAGACATAAGGTATTCAACTCTCAGTGTGCAGATTTCTTCAAGCCGTAGACCAAATTCACTGGAAAAGTCTATCGCAATTACCGCATCCTGCCGACCTGTTTGGATAGCCCACTGTCGAATATTGACAAGCTCTTTATCTAATAGCGAATGGTCTTTTACACCCGTCGCTCGTTTGGGCAGATTTAACTTGCTATTAGGGGATAGCCTGTTTTTACTACCGGATTTTCTGTGGAAATACCGTATGCCCGACAGATCGGATTGAATAGTTGCAGCGGAATTGTTTTCTTTCAGGTGTTCCACATACGCTTTAAAGTGCCGGTCTTCCACATTCTTGAAGTTTTGCAAACGAAAATTATCGGCTAAAAACTTACATAACCTTTTTGTTGCTTCAAAGTACCGAGCTCTTGTTTTAAAACTAAGTTCATTACTGTGGTTGTAAATTGCTTCAACCTGTGCCAACAAGTTTTTATACAGACCCGGGTTTAGCACTGTAATATTATTAGAATCTGACATAGCAAACCGTCTCCTTTCTCTAAAAATTTTATTTCAACGCAAGGATAGGGACCGAGCCTTGCGTGAAAAACTGTGTACGAGAATAGTAATAATAGATGTATTTTCGTCAATAAAATATTTGGGGTTCTCATGACGAAAATAATTCTGTTGACGAAAATTTTGCCCCCTCATTTCGAAATGACAGTCATAAAGCATTTCAAAATGAAAATAGGAACGCATTGCTCATTTCGAAACGAAAGTCATATATCATATCAAAACGTAAAGCATAAAAATCTTTCAGCAGATTGTGCTGACATGATATCGAAAAGAAAGTAATCTCGAAAGGACGGTCAGCACAATCCTTTTTTAGGGGAATGAAAGTAATTTCAAAATATCATTTCAAAAAGATAGGTAATATATCATTTCGAAAAGTAAATCATCAATCATACAAGAGCCATATACAAATTAAAGTCATTGTAAAATGTAATCTAATATTAATCTATAATTACTCTATATGGCTCTTAAAATGAAAGTACGCAGGGCATAATACACCCACTGTCAAAGGTGTGTACGAACCTTCATTTCTTACTGATTCTTCTTTGACGCGGGGTATTATGCCCTGCTAATCTCGGCTCTCCGACTACGTCTCCGAGCCGTTTCTATCTGACTTCGTCCAATAGAAACGGCTCGGCTCCCAAAAAGAGAGTCATAAATCATTTCAAAAGGACAGTCATTTATCATCATAGAAATGATAGTCATAGCACCTGCTTTGTAGTTTGTTTGTTATTCTCTTCGGCTTCCTGCAGCTTGTCATTCATTCCACGAATGACAACTTGCAGAGAGCCGAAGGTTTGTTTAGCAGGTGCAACTTGCTCTCGAAAAGTAAATCATACACTCTCGAAGAGACAGTCATAAATCATCCCAAAGCGAAAGTTCTGTTCTGGTATTCTGCTGTAAAATAAGGTTAGTACTTGGCTTAATCTATTTACACTTTAACGCAAGATTAATAGATTTTCCGTGCGTGTTCTCTTGTAGTTCAAGAGTGTAAATAACCTTGTATTATTTACTGACGCTACGCCGAGTGCAAGGCATTTCAGCCTGGCCGAGACTAAGGGCTCGTTCGGCGGGGATTTTCATTACCGATTAAACCCCGGAAACTTCGTGTGCAATTCCCATAAGGGCTGGAGAATTCCCTTAATGGACGGTAGCACCACCGCTTGAGCAGTTTTATTTTACGACGGAACTCTCAAACGTCGTGGATTCCATAATTTTCGTCAATAACTTATGGCTGAATCCAAGCCGTCGTTATGCACTTATTTTCGTTCACAGATTGCCATAAGTGAAAGCATATCTGTATATTGCACTTTGCATCTTCGCCCACTGTGCACAAGTGGTTTTTTTACACTATACCATCCGGTCTGCCGTGTACGCAGGTTCGCAGTCGAACAATCCTCGTTTCGTAACGGCTCTGCTATCCGCACTTTAAAATTCACATTGCCTTCGTGACGGGCTTTGTATATCACGGCTTTTCCTACTATCGTATTTTGGACCACAGCGTGAATGTGGGTTCTGATTAATTACGGGTAATCATAAAACCGAGCAACGTAATAGGTCACTTACATTCCGTGATGCCCATTTAATATATCACCCTGTCCGTTGCCAGAACAGTGATAGCTCTTTAATTCCGTATTACCACGCCTACGGGTCATACGGATAATCAGCCTTAGGGCATCGGCTGATGAAGTCTAACCCGACTTCAAGGGCTTTCTGCCAGTGATTCTCAGCCTGTCGCAGACCTCAGACTGTAGCTCTCGGCACCAAACCTTTGGTGCAACTAACTTCCCGTGTTGTCAAATACAATCATTTTGAATACTCCTTCTTTTATGTGTTTATTTTGGCCCCGTCACTTACCGGAGGACAAAACATAAAAAGAAGGCAAAAAGATAACAAAAAAGCACCTACCCCGAAAGGTAAGTGCTTACTTGCAGTCCTTTTGCCATTGCCCTATACACAGGAGCCAAGCATAACAAACAAGCGCAATTAACCCTCTCGGAACATTGCAATTTTCGTTATCTTTTAAAAACACTCCTGCTTTATTTTAAATAGGTCATTATTAGTTTAACATGAGGAAAACCCTTTGTCAACCCTGGTTTTGCCACTCTTTTACTGCTCAAACCTCACCCCGTAGAGTTGTGTAGAGTTATGTAACAGCAGTAAAGAGTTATATGAAATTTTAAACAATTTATTAATTTATAAAAGAAGAAAATGATATTTGAAAATCTTAGAAAATCATATAGTTAATTAAAATTAATATCGTTTTCATGTACACTTTCAATGCGTGAAATATCTAACTTTTCATAACCATTATAATTTAGAACCGGACAATTATCATATATATTACATTCAAAACAATATTTGTCTTCATAAGCATATATATGATCGGCATACGGATCATCTTCATATCCCACTGCCGGATATTGTATAACAACACCATAGAGTATTCCACTACCACCCATTGAATTGGCGGCAGCACACTCTAATCTAACAGCAGGATACCCTTGCCCAAGATCGCCAATATAATATGCTCGTTCGATACGAACAGATGATGGGAATTTGGCAGAATCAATTACCGCTTGGTAAAGATGTGCTGCCATAATATATTTGTCATAATTAGGATCTACCAAAGGTTCTCCAGACTCGACCCCACAAATAACACAATACTTGGGATTTTCGTATGTAGCATCCATCCATTGATGTCCTTTTGCTTTGCCGCTTGTTTGTCCACATAATGTGCATTTTTTAGGTGAAGTGCATGATGCTTCACTCCAATTATGAGAAAGGGGGTTGCCTTCAATAATTCCACACAATTCACATTTTTTAGCCGAAGAGCATGTAGCGTCAAGCCAAGTGTGAGTACATTTAGTCTCGCTGTTAGAGGACTCTGAAGTAGTAGTTTCTTCTTTATCAACGGCTATTCCGGCACCACAATTAGAGCAGAATTTCGCATTGCCACTAATGCTTTCGCCACACGATCCACATTTAGTTTGCTCTTTAGTGTTACCACAAGCGGTCATAAAAATCATTAATGCCAACATAGCACAAAGTAATTTGCTTATTTTAACTGCCATATTATTCTCCTTAGTTGTTTTAAATCTTGATTGATAAAGGTTTAATCTTGATAGTACGCTTCATCAGGTATATCAGGTAGATGGAAAACCACCCACTCCAATAAGAAGCAAAAGAAACGAACACTATATTGTAAGTCATTCCACGTCCCTATAGATCTTTTCTGGAACGAGTGTATTCCGTTTCTATTAGATTGGATTCCTTTTAAATATGTGAGTTCATCTTCATCGAATAACTCCAACTTGCTTAATAGTTGAATCAATTCATCGAGCATTATTTTCTGAACATCATGTTCCCGGGTATGCAACTTAATAGTATCTCTAATAGCATCTTTCAATGACCGTGCATGAGCCGCTTCCAGAATGCCATCGTTGACTAGTTTTTGGATACATTCAATAATCGGGGTGCGTACTTGCTCCAACTTAAAATCTTCCCATTGTTGCCATTTTGTGTTTTTATAATCTTCTATGTAAAAAGCTAGAAACATTTGTAATGTGGTTTCGGTTAATGAGCCGAGAAGAATCCAACAATTAAGTTTTTTAGCATTTGGGAAATCTTCAAATAAATCTTCATATTGGTAGTCTACACCACCTTTTATATCTTCTGCCAAGATGCTTACAATACTTTCGAACCTTTGCATACATTCCGCAGTGATAAGTGATTTGCTTTCTTCTATAGGCGAAAAACTTGTTGTTTCTAATAAGGTCTTAGTAAAATTATCACATTTCTTTACTAGCAAGCACGATAGATCTTCCCAACCACAATCCATTTCGCCATCCCATATCCATTCTGTCATAAAACTTGTTTTTCACATCCTTGAAAATAACTGTTTGTTTTGCAACTATTATTCGTTTTTGTAACGCCTATCTTCCAAACCCGACTCGCCGTATTTCTTATATAAAGTTATCCAATTACATATTGTATTCATTGAAATTTTATACTCTTCTGCAAGCGTTTTTATTAGGATTTTATCATTTAAATTTTTCTTAATTATCTCTACCTTTTTCTCGACAGGGAATACTTGCCGTTTCTTTTTAGAAGTTTTTTTAGATGGATTAATAGTCTTTTTCGGGATTTGAGCAAATCTTTTCTTAGAAAGAGTATCGGGAATCAAATCTTTTTTTGAAGATTCATCATTATTTTTTAAACATTTGATTTTAGATAAACTCACCTTTCCGATTGCATAGGCTTCGCCAAAATAATACTTGTAATCAATCTCATCTTCAGAAAGATTCAAATAACGTATTATCTGAGCTTCACGAATGTGTCCCCACAGTTCCCCTAAGAACAGCAATGCATTAAGTTTGTCTTCGGAACGGGTGTATACATTGATCCCATATGTTTTTCGAATTGATTCTGCACCAATGCTTTTAGTAATCCCTGCTGCTTTGGATGTGTCTAAAAGGATTCGACCCCAAGATATTGGTGAAATAATTTGATGTTCACGCGAAAGAAAAAGATAATCTTCTGAATTTTCACTGTAAGACATGTTGTATCTTTGGGTATACGCCAATATTATCTTACGAACATTTTTTCGTAAGGGAACTTTAAGGATAGTGTCTTTATAAAATCTACTCAACTTCATTTCAACAGATTTTAATTTATCCTTACTATCAAACAAATCTTTGTACTTAAGATTTAAGAAATCATTTGTTTTTAAAGGTAGGTTTATGCTTAACATAAACATCATCAAATTTCTAAATCTAATCTGTTCCTGATTATTATTTGTTGCCTCATTAATATTTTTAATAAGTTGCTTAATTATTAAATCAACTTCATCACTTGTAAAGCCTTCGACAAACGAAGAATCACCTTTCTTTTTATTGGTCTTTCGTTTGTCTATAGAGCCATCTTTGTTGTATCGTACCGTTTTTTCACTGGTATAACCTTTTTTATAATTAATTGATTTGTGAAAATGAGAACCCAAAGGTCCTTTGTACTGCTTCCATTTATCATCGAAGGTAACACTTGTTGGCAATTCGGTAGTATCCAGCACATTAAAGAAAAAATTAGTATTTCGATACTTGTTAATGTAATAAATTTCTTTAATCGACATATCCGATTCCGTAGAGCACTCTATGTATTCGATTTTATATACTTGATCATAACATTCTTCTGGTAAATGCAAATGTCCTCTAAAACGTTGTTCTAAATCCTGTTTTGATTTACCTACATAAATAACATTTTTAGTTTTATCTAAGAATCTATATACATAAAACATTAATTATACCTCATTCATTGCACGACAATGTTAATTAATATGTTTAATTTCAATTTTCAAACCATACATATTCCAAAATTAAATTCTTACTTGCAAACTTTTCCATAAATGCCATTATTACATGTTTTACAAAATATCCATTACCCTTACATTTGGATTTAAAGCTTAGATAAATTTCTTTGTTAAATGTTGTGTTCAAAGTTTCAACATCATAGTCATCATTTTTCCATTTAAGGATATCTTCTGAGTTTAAATTAAATCTTCCATTCGCATATTGCTGCATGAATGTTTCGAGCATAACATTCATAGGATACCCCATTTCCTTGCAATGGTCTTTAAAAGCATCAAAGATTTCTTTATTAACCTTGGTATTTAAAGCCATAGTTTCAAATCTTTGCACAGCATCTCTTTTTATATAACCACCCATATTAAACCTCCTGAATAATCAACAATACAATTAAATATTGAATCAACCTTTTTCTTCTTCAAATTTTGTTACTTCACCGGTCAGTACATGACTTTTAAGTGTGATAATCTTACTAGCACGTTCGAACACCCAAACATTAACTGCCGGTTGCTCATACCATATATCCGCTTCATTTTCGCCATAATTTTTTATATAATACTCGCGTAGATTTTTTGCATATATTTCTTTATTAAAAACATTCATCTTGTCAATCCTATCTAAAAAGCGATCTTGCAAACAAAAATGCAAGAAAACCAAGTCCTAAAAGAGTGTCTATTGCATCCCAACTA
Source organism: Candidatus Fimenecus sp. (assembly GCA_045632525.1). Lineage (GTDB taxonomy): Bacteria > Bacillota > Clostridia > Oscillospirales > Acutalibacteraceae > Fimenecus. The sequence goes on along the minus strand of JAZQWV010000046.1, from coordinate 54,702 downwards.
GCTCCACTGAAAATAAAATGTATTAGCATATAAGCGACAACTACTATCACAACCCAGCCGCAGCCAAAGTCCCATTTGCCACCACCGCCGCCTTTAGAACCGCCTCCGTCACCGCCGCTTGTGCTTTTAAAAGCATGAAAATCATTCATATCAGGCATATTAATTCTCCTTTTAATAATTTAAACAATTTTGGCTTTCACCATCTATTATTTAAATTTTAGCATAGTTAGTGTACTATAAAACGGACTTACAGCTAACGCACCCTCTGTCAAGTAGACAGTTTTCTACAAAACATTATAACACAAACCGTAAATAAAAGAAAGTTATTTAGAAGACGATTCGTTTTTCTTCTCCAAGCCGCCATCACAAGCGACAAATAGTGTTATCCCTAAACATATAAGAAAAGTCCCGGTTGCTGTATTGGCTTTATATAATAAAGCAAAATATGCGGTTTGAATTGTAATTAAAGTCAAGATACTTACTACTATAAATTTAAAAACTTTCATTTTTCTTCTCCTTTTCAATAGTCAACACAATCAGCAAGATTGATTATGGGTTTATTCTGCTCGGAAGCATATTTTACGGTTTTATAGGCACCGCCCTCGTTGTGCTCAATATAGCAAATAACCAAATCAGCTCTGTCTACCATCTCACGGTTGCGGATTTGTATGGCAGATTTCGGGTGCGCTTTTGAAGCTGCATGCGAAATTTCAATGTCACTATAATAATCTTCATAATAATTATGGTTGTTAATGTATTCGGCGGTTGGGTACGGTAGTATCAAAACAAGGGAGCTGTTATCATCCCTATAATTTTTTCGTACACGAAGCACCGCTGACGAAACGCACTGGTCAAACTCGCCGTTGCGTCCAACAATAAAATCAACATATTCTTTTTCGTTAATAAGTTTTCTTATCTGCTCTTCAAGCAATTCTTCCACCTTTAACGGATTATCTATATATCTGTGACCGAAAAATGCAACAGTAAAAATCTTTAACACGTTATACATCCTTATCGCATATTACTGATTTTAGTTTGAATATCCTACTACATTATACCGCTTTTAGCGGTAATTATCAACTATAATCGGTAATTTTATCGTGAATATTACCGCTAAAATTATTATACAATAATAAATGCGAGGTGTTGACGATGGATTTACAATTTATTAGGGATAGAATTTCTGTTTTAAGAACGAAAAAGAATGTTTCGGAATATAGAATGAGCACAGACTTAGGACACAGCAAGAGTTATATGCAGAGTATTTCATCTGGCAGATCAATGCCGTCCTTGGGAGAGTTTCTTTATATATGTGAATATCTAGGCGTTACTCCTAGAGAGTTCTTCGACGAAGATATAAAAGAACCTCAGCTCGTTCAAAAATTATATGAGTTAACTCGTAACATGTCCCAAGAAGATCTTGACGTGCTTATTAGCACCGCAGAACGATTAAATAACAGATAAACGAAAGGCAGCCTCACTATCAAAAGTGAGACTGCCTTTAAAATATTTATCAAAGGAGAGGTTTGTTTTATGAATGCTATTTGTAGCACAATATCTGTATTTTTTATAATATTCCTTGTAATTATGGTTTGGTTAGAGAGTAAAGGGAAGATTAATTTTTCTGATAAGTTAGGGTTTGCAGTAATATACTTAATTGATTATTTACTCATACTTTTTCCATATTACTTTGAAACAATCTTTAATGCCCCCAACATTGACAAAAACATTTTCGCTTCCAAGTTTCTTCAAGAGTTAATTAATAACATTCCGGAAATTTTGGTGCTGTTTGCAATCCTTTTGAGCAATTTTCTTACTAAATTACTGTATAACAAACTTTGTAATATAGAGGACCTTAGTAAAATAAATAAAGTGCACCAAAACATTATAAGTGGACTTATTTTGTCTCTCACTATAATTGCAATTCCTTTCGGGGATTTTGGACTCTTTTTTGCATATGCTCTTTTTGGAATTGGTAATCAAATAGGATATTCCATTCACAAAAGCCAAGAAGAAAAGTTGAATAAAAAAGATTACTTATTAATAGGATTAACAGCAATAATATCAAATGCTTTATTGGTTTTGTTTTCCTTGGGCAGTAAGTATCTTAGCAAATATAAGTTTTATTTTCTTATTCCTTGGGTAATTACAATATTTTTATTACTAACGGTTGTTATTAGTGTCTTAATCAAAAGGTATCATACATCGCAAAAACATATAAAAAAGCATATTCAGAAGGATATTCAAGAATAGCTACGTCGCAACAATGGAGTTACTTATTACTATTTTTGCATATCAAATCGGAAGAAATAAGACCATTTGAATTTTTAGATTTTACCGAATATGACAAACGAATAGTATCAGATTTCGGTTTTAATGCAATTAATGGACCTATCCATTTTCTTTCGTTTGCTCTAAGGCTTTCAATCTCAAACAACAACGTATCGTTTCGTCCTTGCATTGGAGATGCTATAAACTTTATGATTTCATCTTCGTAATCATCTGCATCAGGTTTATATGTAGAGTTTCCAAAAACATCAGTTGCGTTTTTACGCAATTCTTTCTGTATATCGCTTGGGTCGAAAGAAATATCTGTATCATAAGTTATTTCGCCACTTTCAGGCATCATAAGTATCTTAGCGTAGCCAGCATCATACACGGCACCTTCTAATCCAACATGCTCATCATCCCCGCGAAGTTCTTCAGCCAAGAGTTCTCTAGAGGGAATAACCACTTCTGCGGTTTCAGGGTCAACAACTACCGATATCGAGATTTCCTCGTCTGAAATCGTAGAGTTGTTATATATTGCTAAAGGTAATAATATCAAGTCGTCAAAAGTTTTTATAAAAAGCTCAAGCACATCAAGCTTTAATAGCTTTGATTGCAAATCTCTCAAATCATCATACTTAACCTTTTCGTTTGTCGTGCCGATATACTCTGATTGAACCAAAAAATTACCTATTTTAATTTTCAAGTCACCCAAGCTGAAAAAATCATCGGCTAAGTCTATTCTAAACAATAATTTTACTTGTTGACGAATCCACGCTATATCATTGTCGTTTATAGAAACCGGTTTACCTTCCTCCATAAACAACGTAATTGTTTTTGCCATTGCTGAAAGTTTTTCTTCTTTGGTCTGTTCTTGCGCATCAATTTCTTTCGTCTCATCGCTCGTAACGGTTGTTGGCAACTTGTTTGAATTAATTTTTTCAATTAACGACAAACATGCATCTTTAAGTTCATCATATTTAGTTTTAAAACTGTTTGTTAGCCGTAGGTCTAGTGGAGTAATAGAATTTGATATTTCTCCATTCTCCATAGAAATACCCCCGACAATATGATTTGCGGTATTGCCTTTGGCACGAACGCCTTCTTCCATAACATTTAAAACATTGCCCACTATGATATTGCGAACATACTCTTTTACTGCCGACTTTTTTTGACCATCTAACGAGTATTGTAGTGGCCTTCTATGTTCTAAATCAAAAGGAAGTTCACCGACTTTACCATAGTCAGTATTCATAATACATACGACTCTTTCCCATGTAAGCGCTTTTGCTGCATAACCCAATTCCAAAAGAACATTAGGATTTGGGGATAATTTAATTGCTTTTGATTTTTCACCGTTATCGTCAATAGCATTATATTTGTTCACAATGCTAACATCGGCAATAAATAAGTCACACTCATCTATTTTAGAAAAAACAGTCTCTACAATATCAGGAGATCCAAATTCGCCTTGCGTGTCACGATCTGCCTCTATAAAAACTATATCAGACAAATGCTTTATTGCCGCATCGATACAGTCTTGGATAAATCCCCTCGTTTTACTATTCGGCAAATCAGATTGCCAAGAATAAAAAATTTTCATAATTAATAACTCCTACATTAATAAGCTTAATTCCAAACAGTTGACAAATCCGTAAAATCTGCTATAATATAAGCAGAGAGGCTACCGATAGACGGTCAGCCTAATAATGGGTTAAAGAAATAACCGCACTTTTGGCGAGGGGCGGTTATTTCTTTTTTGTTATGTCAATAACAAGTGCGATAATTGCTACAACAAGTGAACCGAAAAGGAACAAAGTCTCGTAAGTAACCATTGGCACCCCTCCTTTCATTTAGGAGGGAAAAGTGCCCCTCCTTAGTAAAGAAGGGCTAACCGCCTACCGTTATGGTAGCCTCTAAGGGTGCGAAGCACCATCCATATTATACAATATTCGACACTCCTTGTCAATCGCTCAAAGAGGCTCAAAAGCCTTTATATCAAGGGATTTCCTTGCTATAAAAATACATAACCATACCATAGCCTTACATAGCCGAATCAAAAAATTTTTTATATTTCAAACAATTCAAAATCCGACAAGGTAAAAGGATACGTTAGAACTATGTTCTAATAAAACGCTTCTAAAATCGTTCTAACAAACATCCGAAAAATGAGAAAAACCGTGCAGGGCGCACGGTTAGTGGCTTTATGGCGATTTTGGTCGAAAAACCCGCATAAATAAAGGGTTTAACAGGGGACCGTAAGGAACTCGTAGGAACTCATCGGCACACCTATTTATAAAATTCAGGTTCATGTGTCGCAAGACTTGCAGGTTCAAGTCCTGTTACCCGCACCAAAAAAACGAGTTCACACTTTTGTGTGAACTCGTTTTTTTATTGTTAAATATTGTATTTGATATATTAGAGTGATATAATGTCTGTGTATATTTTCATTGCTATGAAAAGGAATGATTTTAATGAAAACTTATGGTACATATTTTCAAAATGACAAGGATTTGCCTATTAAATATGGCGAAATTAATTTAATAAATCCCGAAAGACAAAGACTTCGTGGTGAGCCATTATATAAAGGCATTGAAGCTCATCCTGTTTTTCAAGGTTTCTGTGGCACAGACTTTGAGCTTATGAAAATGGGTAGAGATAATAAACTTTCAGCGAAATTCCCTAAAGGTGAAAACAGACTTATCAACGGTCACGAAGGTGTTGTTTGGGTGCCAAGTGAAAATCGTTTCGCTATTGTGCTTATCCGTGGTGGTGATAGTTATGACCCCACCCGTTATACCGAAGATGAGACATATTTTGAATATGGTTGCGATAAAGCAGACGGACTTTTCTGTGATAAGAATTATTTTAACCCCGATATGCTTCTTCACTTACCAGAAAAATATGAAAGGCTTCAAAAATTGCCTTTATCCGTTGCGAAAAAATTATCATTTGCAGACCCTTATGCTTGTGCTATCTTCCAACTTGAGCGAATGGAAGACCTTGGTGAAGCACAGAATTTCAGAGTAGAAATGGCTAAGCACAATTGCTCTGAAGCAGAGGCGAGAAAACTTGCAAAAGACAATATTTTCTCAAAAACAGTTGTTTTCGGTCTTGGTATGACAGGACTTTTCATCGCAGACCAGATTAAGAGAAATCACCCTGACGCACAAATTTTGTTTGTTGGCAGAAGTGATGAAAACTGCAAAAAGGTAGTATTTTCAAAAGAGATTGCAGGTGCAGATTATCTTTGCACAAGTGGTTTTACTGAAGAAGAAACAGCACAAAAGATTATTGAAAAAATTGGTGGACGAGCAACAATGTTCGTTGGCACAAGTGGTAGCAATGTTGAACACAGAATCGCATTCCAACATAAAGTGCTTGGTTGCAACGGCATTTATAACAGTTTCTCATTAGGTCCTGTGGTGTCTTATGACACAATGCCATTTGGTTTTGAAAATCATCTCATTTTTGCATCAATCAACTTCCGTCAGTCTCACATGGAAAAAGCTATCGAAGTACTTGTTGACTCTCGTTATGATGAAGTTGTTGAGTTAATCGATAAAGACGAGTTTATCAAAGACCCATTAGATGCTTATGAAAACAAGATATTCTGCAAAGGTGCACCACTGAAAACTGGTGTTATCTGGGACAAAAATTATATTGAAGAGGACAAATAAAAATGAAAGCTATTGTTATTTCTAATCCAAATGAAATTGAAATTCGTGAAGTGCCAATGCCCGAAGTAAAAGAAGGAGAAGCACTTTTGAAAGTTAAATATGTTGGTATTTGCGGTGCAGATGTGGCATCATTCACAGGTAACCAACCATTCACAACATACCCTAGAATTCCAGGTCATGAGTTTTCAGCAGAGATTATAAGTATTCCTGAAAACGATAAGGGTTTAAATGTTGGTGATATTGTTACTTGTAATCCATATTTCAACTGTGGCACTTGCTATTCTTGTGAGCGTGGCTTTGTAAACTGCTGTACGGATAATCAGACAATGGGTGTTCAGCGTGACGGTGCTTTCTGTGAATATATTTCAATGCCAATTGAAAGAATTTATGACGGCAAAGGTCTTTCAGCACAGGAATTGGCACTTATTGAGCCTTTTGCAATTTCACAGCACGCAGTATCTCGCGCAACTATCAAAGAAACTGACAATGTGCTTGTTATTGGTGCAGGTCCTATTGGTCTTTTTGCTCTTCTTGCAGCAAAGCAGAAATGCAACAAAATTGTTGTGGCAGACATTCTTGACAACCGTCTTTCACTTGCAACAGAATACGGCGCAGATGCAGTTGTTAACACTAAAAATCAGTCTTTAGAAGAATTCACAAAAGAATTCACAAACGGCAACGGCTTTGATGTTTGCATTGAGGCTTGTGGTGCACCTGAAACATTCTTGGGTTGTATCGACAATGCTGCTTTTGCTGCTAACATCATTCTTATCGGTAACGGCAAGCGTGAAACAAGCTTTATTCACTCAATCATTCTCAAAAAAGAATTAAATATTCACGGAAGTCGTAATGCTCTCAAAGACGACTTTATCAACTTAATTGATATTGTTGCAAACAAAAAAGCAGACCCTATGAAAATGGTTAGTGGCATTTATGATATGGATAATGCTCTTGATGCGTTTAAAGCGCTTGCTAACAATGATGGTACACTTGCAAAACTTCTTATAAAAATTGGTGACTAAAATGAAAGAAACTGTAATTCAATTCGGTGAAGGTAATTTTCTTCGTGGATTTTTCAACTATTTTCTTCAAAAGATGAATGAAAAAGGTCTTTATGACGGAAAAGCAGTTATTATTCAGCCACGAGTTGGTGGCAAATGTGGCCTTTTGAATGAGCAAGACTGCAAATACAACCTTTATTTAAGGGGTATTCAAAACGGTGAAATCGTGAAAGAGCATACATTTATTGAATCTGTTTCAAGATGTATTGACCCTTATAAAGATTTTGATGGTTATTTAGCGCTTGCTGATAACCCTGATTTCCGTTTTATTGTATCAAATACAACTGAAGCGGGTATTGAATTTGTTGACTCTTGCAAGTTTGATGATACACCTGCACTCTCTTTCCCTGCAAAGCTTACACAGTTGCTTTACAGACGCTTTAAAAACGGTTTAAAGGGCTTTATTTTACTTCCTTGTGAGTTGATTGATAACAATGGTGCAGAGCTTAAAAAATGCGTTTTAAAATATGCAAAACTTTGGAATTTAGAAGCAGAGTTTGTTACTTGGTTAGAAACCGAAAATCATTTTGTTAACACTCTCGTTGACAGAATTGTTACAGGTTATCCTAACGATGAGACAAAGGATGCGCACCCCGACGACAAATTCCTTGATACTGCTGAAATCTTCCACCTTTGGGTTATTGAAGGTGATTTTGAAGAAGAATTCCCACTCAAAGAAGCAGGTTTCAATGTAATCTGGACAGATGACGCAAAACCTTATAAGAAAATTAAAGTGAGAATTCTCAACGGTGCTCACACATCTCTCGTTGCAGGTGCATTGCTTTCAGGAATTGAAACTGTTGGCGAAGCAATGAATGATAATGTTACTTCATTATTCCTTAACAAATGTATGAAAGAAGAAATTTTGCCAACTATCGGTGAAAATGACGAGAGCATTGCATTTGCTGACGCTGTGTTTGACAGATTTAAAAACCCATTTATCGCACACAAATGGCGTTCAATTGCACTTAATTCAGTGAGCAAATTTTCAGTTCGTGTTTTGCCAACTTTATTGGAATATAAAGAGAAAAACGGTGAATATCCAAAAAGACTTTCATTGGCTTTGGCAAATCTTATTTATTTCTATAAAAACGACACTCCCGATGATGCAAAAGATGTTGTTGAAACAATGAAAAATGACAGTATCAAAGACATTCTCGCGAACACATCATTATGGCAAAATGACCTTTCATGTATGACAGAAATTATTACTGAATATTACGATAAAATTGACACTCTTGGTGCAAAGGAAACAATGAAATGGATTGTATCACAATAAATGAAAAAGATAATGTTTGCGTAAACCTTGAAACTGGACACAAAATTGCAATTTGTGACATAGAAAAAGGTGCTGATATTATTAAATATGGCTACCCTATTGGCATTGCTACTGAAAACATTAAAAAGGGTGACTCTGTTCATTCTCACAACATGAAAACAAAACTAGGTGACATTCTTTCTTATGAATACAAGCCGAATTTTGAAGAGTTATCACCAAAAGAGCCATTTACAATTAATGCTTATGTCCGCGAAAACGGTAACATTGGTATTCGAAATGACATCTGGATTGTGCCAACAGTTGGTTGTGTTAACAGTATTGCAAAGCAACTTTCCGAAAAAACAGGTGCTATTCATTTTTCACACCCTTATGGTTGCAGTCAGTTGGGTGATGATATGACAGTTACTCAACTTATTCTTCGTGGGCTTATTAATCACCCCAACGCAGGTGGTGTTCTTGTTTTAGGTCTTGGTTGTGAAAACAACAATATTCCTGAAATGAAAAAAGTGCTTGGCACTTGGAATGAGCAAAGAGTTAAATTCTTATCAGTACAAGACTGTGAAGACGAATTGGCACAAGGTATTGCACTTATTGAAGAATTAAAGCAAAACGCATCTAACGACAAGCGTGAAGAAGTGCCTGTTTCAAAACTTAAACTTGGTCTTAAATGTGGTGGCTCTGACGGTTTTTCAGGTATTACTGCAAATGCAGTTTGCGGTTTAGTCACTGACGAAATCTGCGCAATGGGTGGCACTGCGGTGCTTACTGAAGTGCCTGAAATGTTTGGCGCAGAAACCGTGCTTTTTGACAGATGCATAAATAAAGAAGTGTTTGATAAGAGTGTAAAGCTTATTAACAATTTCAAGCAATATTTCAAAGACCATGGCGAGCCTGTTTCTGAAAATCCATCACCGGGTAATAAGGAAGGTGGAATAACCACTTTAGAAGAAAAATCTCTTGGTTGTGTGCAAAAAGGTGGAAGTGCACCCGTTGTTGATGTATTAAGTTATGGCGACACTCTCACCAAATCAGGGCTTAATCTTCTCAATGGTCCCGGTAATGATATTGTTTCAATCACAAATCTCTCTGCAGTTGGTTGTCATATTGTATTGTTTACAACCGGTAGAGGCACTCCCCTTGGTGGACCTGTACCCACAATAAAAATAGCGTCAAATGACAACATTGCAACCAAAAAGAGCCATTGGATTGACTATTCTGCTTTTGGGTTTGACAAGCAAGGAAAAGCAAATGAATTATTGGACTTAATAAAAAGAATTGCAGATGGTGAACTAACTAAAAATGAGATTCAGGGTAACCGTGAAATCGCAATATTTAAGGACGGTGTAACATTATGATTATTGATGCACACGCTCATTTATGGAAAAAACAACAAGGCATTGTCAACGGCAAGCCTGTTTATGACATCGGTGGTGGCAAGAGTGATTTTGGTGGTGAAATCAAACAAATGATGCCGCCATATATGACAGATGGTGAAAATACAGTTGAACGCTTTCTCGCTAATATGGATTATGCAGGTGTTTCGGGCGCTGTAATTACACAAGAGTATATCGACGGTAATCAAGACGAATATTTGCTTACTTGCAAAAGTGACAGAATTAAAATCTGTGCTTTATATGAAGAAAAGCCACTTGGTGACATATCGAATTTTGACGGAATTAAAATCTGTGCAGGACGACTTGCTGACAAAAACTTGCTTAATCACATTGAGCCTTTCAAAGTGGCAAACGAAAATGGCAAGTTCATTTCAATTGATTTAGCTGACGGTGACGAGCAGACAGAAATGATGCAGAAAATTATAGATATGTTCCCCGACCTTAAAATAGCTATTGGTCATTTTGGAATGGTTACTCGTGAAGATTGGCTCGAGCAAATTAAACTTGCAAAAAATAATAATGTATTCATTGAAAGTGGTGGAATAACTTGGCTTTTTAATTCTGAGTTTTACCCCTACCCTTCTGCTATTGAGGCTATTATTGAATCGGCAAATCTTGTTGGATTTGAAAAATTAATGTGGGGTAGTGATTATCCACGCACTATGACTGCAATCACTTATAAAATGAGCCTTGATTTTATAGAAAAAACAGATAAAATCAGCGAAGAAAACAAAAAACTTATTTTAGGTGAAAATGCAAGAAAATTTTATAATTTTATTGACTTGTCTATTCCACAAAAGATTAAAAACATGGTAGAAGATTAAAAAAAAGCAGTTTGAAAAAAATCAAACTGCTTTTTTATTTTAGTTTATTTATCTGTTTTCTTTTGTTTATTTGTCAGTTTATCAAGGGCTGCCACAAGACCAGGTAACACAAAGAGTATTAATAAGATAGCCGAAAGTGCGCCAATTGAAATTGTTTGACAAATTTGACCGATTGTTGGGTCAACAGGACTAAAACCAATTGCGCCCGTAACCACAACCATAATAAGACCCGATGTGAGAATTGTGTGAATTGAGCCTTCATAGGCTGACTTGATTGCATCTTTAATATCCATTGTCTTTCGACTTTCACGATAATAATTTGTAAACAAAATTGCATAGTCGATTGTAGCACCCATCAGAATACATTGAACAATGAGCAATGCAAGATAATAAATGCTATATCCCATAATTCCGTTAACTGTCATTGTGAGATAAACACCACATTGAACAAGTAACACAAGAATTGCAGGAATTGACAATGAGCGGAATGTGAGCGCGACAACAATAAAGATTGCAACTGCTGTGAGTAATGTTATAAAGAGCAATTCTTTATCAAAACTCTGTTCCATTTCATAGCTCATTGGAGTGTTGCCTATGAAGAAATAATCTTTCTGAAGATTTTCACCACAGAAAACTGAAAGTTCATCCATAAATGCTGTTGTTTCTGCTGACTCAACAGGAAGTGAAGTCTCAATCATCATAAGTGAATGATTTTTACCAAGAAGTTGATTGATTGCGTCATCAAGTTTAGTTTTCATATTGGAAATTTCTTGACGAGTTGCACCATCAATCATACCAGAAAATCTTGGGTCGTTGAGCATATCATTTGAAACATAATCAAACATTTCTTCAATTGTTAATTTCCAATCGCCACCAGTTTGTTGTGTGCTTGAATAATAGAGACAGAGCAAATCCATTGTGTTACTGTCTATCTGGTCAGTGAGAGCACCAAACATAGAAGCCAATTCTGATGATGAATATGCTTTATTTGAAACTGTTGCATCAATAAGTTTTTTAACACCTTTGAGCATATTTGCAGTTTCTGCCGGAAATTGTGAAGCATAATCTTTATTTGGTAACACATTGCTGATAATAAAGTTAATGAAGTTCTGAATTGAAACTTTCCAACCACTTGTATCGCCATGTTCACTAATATAAAGAAGATAAAGCTGTTTGAGTTGAGTGGGTTCCATATTCATCACCTGTGCCAAAGTTTCAGGTGAATATGACTTGCCTTCAACTGTTCCGTTTATAATTTCATGACCCATTGTGAGTTTTTCTAAATCTTCTGGAGTCATTGCAGAGCCTATCATCTCTTTATTATCAACTATGAAATTCACGAACTCCTGAATTGACAATTTGTATTCACTGCCGATAAACTGCATTGCAAGATATTCTGACATAACCTGCTCATAGTCAACAACTTCAGGATTTTGTGAATAAACCTTATGATAAGCATAGAAAAGCTTCACCTTTTCAACATCAACACCCATAAGTTTAGACATTGAGTCATAATGTCTTTTTTCTGTTACAGTTTGTTTGTTGGTGAATGTTGTGAGCATTCCGAGTTGCTCTTTTGTTTCAGCATCAAACATTGATGAATATGTTGGATTTTTTGAAACCTCATTCACAACAAAATCAGAAAAAGTAGGAAGAGTCATTGTTCCACAATCCGCTCCACCTTTTGCACCAAAATAGAGCACCATAAGTTGTTTAACCTGTTTTGCATCCATTGAGAATTTGTTTGCAATTTCTTCAGCGGTCATTGGTGTTGTGAGGTTTTGTGGGTTTGCAAACATATCCATTTTATCAACGGATTCTTGCATATCACCGCTGATAAATGATGAGAACATATCATTGCTCATCACTTGGTATTTAATGAAATTAACTACCTGACTGACTGTCATCGGCAATGTGTTATTACCATTAAAATAGCTATAATAAACCAAATCAATAAGTGATGCATCAACAGTCATTGGAATTCCCATATTATCAATCATGGACATAATTCCACTTGATGTAAATTTCTTACCTAAAGTGTTTGAATAACTCATAACATTTTTAACAACATCTTTGTTTTCAAACTCTTTAATCACTTTATCTGCATTTTCTTCGTCTTCGTTATTATAGAGAAGAATAACGGGATTTGTTGGTGTGAACACATCTGCAATTGGGTCTTCAGGCGAAATTGAATAAACAATTTTTGTTGTATTTTGTAAAAATGCTGTAACCACAAATAAAATAGCAAAGAATACTGCCAATGGTTTTCTTACTTTATATTGCACCTTTGATAAAAGTCCCATTGGTAAAGACAATTCATCTTTTTCAGTATCTTCAATTTTTTCATCAAAGATGAGCAACAATGCAGGTAAGACAGTAAGAACACAAATCATACTGCAAAGAACGCCTTTTGCAAGAACAAGACCTAAGTCCATACCAATCTTAAAGCTCATAAACACAAGCATAATAAGACCGATAACAGTTGTCATACCACTACTCATAATTGAAGAAAATGCATTTTTCCAAGCATTTTTCATTGCTTCTTCAATATCGTCACACAAGAGTTTTTCTTGGCGATAACGGTTTGCAAGAATGATTGAATAGTCCATTGAGAGAACTAATTGCAAAATTGCTGCGATTGACATTGTAATCTGCGAAACGCTACCAAGCACAATATTCGTGCCCATATTTATAGCTATAGCAATACCTATTGTTGCCATAAAAAGTACAGGTTCAAACCAAGAACTGCTCATTAAAAAGAGAATTACAAATAGAATGACAATAGCAACTGCAATGATAATCCAAGGTAATTCCATGCTGCTTGGGTTATCATTCAAATAATTCATTTTATAATCTTTGAACTGTTCTTTGATTGTTTTTTCAATTGAAAGCTCTTCAGGTGAGCCATATGTATATGAAGTATTCACAACAAATTTTGTGTAATTATCTTTATTGTAATCTTCACTACCCTCAATATATGAAACGCTGTCAACATATTCTATGTTTTCAAGTTGATTGCGAATTGCATAGACTTCGTCCTGACTCAAATCTTCAAACATAACCCTAATGGTCTGTGACATTGCCATTGCTGTGAAATCTTCCATCATCACATCAACGCCTTGTTTCATTGAAGAATCGTCAGGCAAGTATTTTGTCATATCCGTATTAATTTCAACTGATGGTATGAGCAATGCACAGCCTACACAAAGAACCAACATCAATGCGAGAATTACCTTGTGTCCCTTAACTATTATATTTGCAAAGTTTTTCAAAGCACAACACCCCATTTGCAAAAACATTATTTTTTATTATAGCACAAAAATATGAATAATCTATTTCTAATTGAAATTTTTTCCTATTATTTCATTGAGATATACATGTTTTTTATATCGTAGTATGAGAGTGGAATAATATTTCTCTCCATAAGTGGTGTCATACTCATTTTTGTAAGTATTTCAATTTCTTCATCGGTTTTAACACCTATTTCTGTAAGAGTGCAAGCCATTCCCATCTGCTTTTTAAGATTTGTGATTGCATCAGCTAATTCATAAGCGTCTGCAAATCCACAATCACGGGCAAATTTATTGAGTCTGCCATTTTCTGCTTCTGCATTATATCTTGTGAAGAAATCAAGTGTCATTGCACAGGCTTCACCATGTGGTACGCCATAAAGATTTGTAAGTGGGAACGAACACGCGTGGCTACCTGCTGTTCTTGGGTTACTAAATGCCACCCCCGCAACGATTGATGCCTCTGACATTCTTTCTCTTGCCAAGAGATTATCAGGCTCAGAATATGCTTTATATAACCACTCAAAAACCAATTTTGTAGCGTGAACTGAACAACTTTCACAAATTGGTTGGTGCAAAACGCTCCACACACTTTCTAATGCGTGAGCGAGCACATCAAGTCCCGTTGAAGCAGTAACTTGTGGTGGTACGCTCAATGTAAGTCTTGGGTCAACGATGGCAGCTTTTGGGTACATAAGTGGGTCATTCATTGTAGATTTCACATTTTTCTGTAAATCTGTAAGTACAGAAATATTTGTGATTTCACTACCCGTGCCACTTGTTGTTGCAACAGCAATCATTGGGATAACTTCATCTTTATTTATGGGTTTTCCACCTGTATGATAACTTTCAATTATATCGTCACCTTTTGCAATTGCACAAGCTGCCTTGCAACAATCCATCGGTGAGCCACCACCAAGAGCAACGGCAAAATCCGCGTTATTTTCTCTTAAAACCTTAACGCAATCATTAACATTATCCGTTGTTGGGTTTGGTCTTATATCACTAAAAACTGCCACTAATCTGCCATTTGAGTTTTTAATAATGCCCTCTGCAACACCATTCTTTTTAAGGGTGTTTGAGCAGACAAGCACTCCCCTTTTATAGCCGAAATCTTCAATAATTTTAGGCAATTCTTTAATTTTATCTGTTCCAAAATAAATTTTAACAGGCAATGAAAATTCCCAAGTCATTTTTTACACTTCCCTTGAATTATATCTCTTTTTTCTAACTCTTTATTTATTGTATTGAGCACATTTTTCTTATTGGCACTCCACATTGGCTCAACGAGATGCGATTTAGGTGCATCACCAGTTATTCGGTGAATAACAACATTTTCGGGTATTCTCTCAATACAAGCAAAGAGAATATCCATATATTCTTCCAAACTCAAAGGTTTAACTACACCTTTTTTGTAATCTTCATAAAGGTCGGTGTCTTTGAGAATGTGCAGAAGTTGTAATTTAACCCCATCAGTTTTGTTTTTAACTGCAAAGTCAACTGTTTTCAGTATTTCTTCTTTGGTTTCGTGGGGCAAACCGATAATTATATGAGTTATTACTGTTATTCCCCTGCTTTTCAGGTCACTCATGGCTTTTTCATAAGTAGAATTAGGGTAACAACGACGAATATACTCTGCAGATTTTTCATTTGATGTCTGCAATCCCAGTTCTATCCAGATGGGTTTGATTTTATTGAGCTTTTCAAGTAAGGAAAGCACATCTTCGCCCAAACAGTCGGGACGAGTGGCAATTGACAGAGCCACAATATCATCACGGTTGATTGCTGTCATAAAACAATTTTCAAGTTTGTTTATATTGCCATAAGTGTTAGTGAAACTCTGAAAATACGCTATATATTTATCAGTTTTGATTTTATCTTTAACCCTGTTTTTTGCATTTTCAATCTGGGTATTTATATCTATTCCCGTTTCAGCAAAATGGGACGAACCATTATGACAGAAAATGCAACCACGAGTGTCTTTTGTGCCATCACGGTTTGGACAAGTAGAGCCCATATCCAGCGCAAGTTTATAAACCTTGCCACCGAATTCATTACAGAGATATTCATTTAACGAATAAAATCTGCCTTGCATAAAATCACCCATATAATTTTACTACAAATTAAATGCAAATGCAATAAACATAACCAGTATTTACTTGTTCAAAATTTCTGTTTTGCCTTGACAATATTCAAGATTTCATTTATTCTTTAAGTATAGATTTTATGGGATTTGGTGTAATTTATGACTTTGAAAACAAGAGGTAACAAAACAGCCGTAAATGGTGCGCGTATTCTTTTGGGTCGCATTGTTTTGGCTTATTGTCACGCTAAAATAAAAAGGTATAAACCAAAACACGACACGTTTATTTTAATAGCAAATCATTCTGACGCGTTGGACCCCGTTTATATGCTCTATGCTGTAAAAAAATATGTGCGTTTTGTTATTAGTGACCATTTAGTGGACAAGCCTATTTTAAATTTTCTTTTAAGAAAGGTTTCAGGGTTTATTGTCCGTGAACGCGAAAAGCCATCATCTGCAATGGTTGACGATATTCTTAAAAGTATCAGAGAAGGCGTCAGCGTTGCTATTTGCGTTGAAGGTACAATCACTCCAAATGGTGAAACAGGCTTTTTCTCACCAAGAACAGGTCAGCTTATTAAAGACTCGGGTGTTGCGCTTATTACCTTCAGATTAAATGGTGGATATTTTCACACTCCTAAATGGGGCACAGGGCTTAGAAAAGGTCCTGTCCGCGGTGGTGTTGTGAGAGAGTATTCTCCTGAAGAACTTAAAAATATGACCGTTGAAGAAATCAACGAAATTATCAGAAACGATATTTATGTAAATGTTTTTGAAGACCTTAAAGAAAACAAACATCAATATAAGGGCAAGAATCTTGCAGAACATGTTGAGAGAGTTTTATTTATGTGTCCACATTGCTTTGAGGTTGGTAAGCTTCACTCAAAGGGTGATTTTCTCACCTGCGATTGTGGATATGTCACAGAGCTTCGTGCAGACGGATTTTTTCACCAAGTGCACAAGCCACTTGTTTTTGACAATATTCTTGATTGGGATAAATGGCAGAAAGAGCAATGGAAAGAACGAGTGCTTAAAGCTGGCACTGGTGAGTTGATTTTCGAAGAAGGTGGTCAACGAATTGCAACAATAGTTGACAGAAAGAGAAAATCAATTTCTGAAAATGCAATGCTCCGAATTTGTCAGGATAGATTTGAGATAGTTCTCAATGAGAATGAAACCATCACAATTCCACTTGACACGGTTAAACTTGTTATGAGCATTTCAATTGAAGCATTGCTCATTATTGACCAAGAGAGATATTTCTATATCAAAACTCACAAACCGAGAGCCACATCAAAATATGTTGCTGCGTGGAGATATTTAATTGGTAAAGATTATAAATAAAAGTATGAGGCATCAAAAACTGATGCCTCTTTTTTGTTATCTATTATCCTGTTTTTTTTCGTTCTTCATTGATGGGTTTTCTTTTACGTTTGTTGGGTTGTTCTTGTTTTTATTTTTTGCATTATTTTTGTTATTGTTGTTTTGATTATTCATTATTCTCACCTCGCATAAATATTTTGCCCGTGAAGAAAATGTATAAACATATTTAATTTTTTGAAAAAATGTGATAAAATGGAAAAAAATAGATTTGGGAGAATTGTTATGATTGATTTGGCTCGTTCAAAAGAGGTTTTTTTAAGAATTTATAATAGCGAAGAATTGGCAAACAGAATTGAGTGCTACATAAACAAGCATAAAACAACGGTTAAACTTTATCTTGTGCTTTGCAACCAAAACCGTTGGGAGCCATTGCTTAAACAAAACCCTATGATGAAGCTCTCACTTGTCTATGCCTTTTTGCCAACTGTTTGGGACAGATACCAAGAAAAAGGGATTCCTGAAGAAATTTTCTGGGACACAATGAGCGATATTAAAATCTGGATTGATGACCATAAAGCTGAAACCAACGAAGATGGTCTTTATGAGCTTCATTGGATTATGCACCACATGAATTTAGGTATTTTCAAAATCGGCAGATTGCAATATCAAAAGCTTATTTATTATTTCAAGACACCATATAAAAACGGTGACAATGAAGTAAAATTCGGTGACAAAATTTTGAATGTGCATATCCCTCGTGGTGCAAAATTAGATTTTGAAGAATGTGAAAAATCATTTGTTATGGCACAAGAATTTTTCGCAAAATATTATCCTGATTTTCCTAACGACAAGTTTATGTGCCACAGCTGGTTGCTTTATAGTGGTAACAAAAACTTTATGGGTGAAGACAGCAATATTTTAAAATTCCAGAAACTTTTTGAGCTTGTTGAAGAAAAAGAAGCACCACACCCTACATATCGTTGGCTTTTCGGTGTGAAAATTAAAAATGCCGACCTTATGAAAAACAAAAAAAAGTCAGGTAGCTATGGCTTCACAGGTGGACTTAAAAAGAACACAGACCTTCGCAGAACTGCAATTGAATATATCAAAAATGGCGGAGTTTTTGGTGAAGGTTTAGGGGTAAAAATTATATAAAAATAAGGGACGGTTATCCGTCCCCTTTTTATTGTTCTTCTGGGTATTTCATATTCCAGTCGTTTCTGAGTTTTGTCATAATGTTCATTACGTCGATTGTGTAGTCAAGTCGCATTGTGTTTTTGCCTGTTTCTACTGCATTTTCCATGTTCTCGATTTCATAGCAGAGTGCATCTTCAAGTTTGCCCATTGTGATTTCTTCTGTGCGACCATCTTCGGTATATGTAATCACCGCTTTATCGGCTCTTGGGTATTCAAAAATCTCAATATAGGCATTATCATAGCAAATTGTGGCTCTCTTTGGTTGTTTTGCGTGAAGTGAGAGTGTTACACTTGCCATCTGCTCTTTTTGGTTTTCGATTATAATGCTTGATTGTTCATCTGCGCCGGTAGGTGCAAATTTAACTTGAGAATGAATTTCTGAATTTTTAGTTTCCATAAACATTCTCACAAGAGAGAGTGCATAAACACCGATGTCGAGTAATGCCCCACCTGCTAAATCCATATTAAAGAAACGATTTGTCATATCGTATTCTTTGAAACTGCCGAAATTCACTTGAGCAAGTCTGAATTCGCCCAAAGCACCTGAATTTATGATTTTTTCAAGTTCAGCATAAAGTGGCATATTATAAATGGTCATTGCTTCGGCTAAAATGAGATTTTTTTCACTTGCGAGTTTCACTGCTTTATTAAGTTCATCACTATTGAGCGTTATCGCCTTTTCACAAAGCACATGTTTGCCATTCTCTAATGCTTTGAGAATATATTCAATATGCTTGTTGTGTGGGGTTGCGATATAGACAATATCAACATTTTCGTCAACAAACAAATCGTCAATGTTTTCATAGACTTTTGAGATATTATACTTTTCAGCAAATGCTGTTGCTTTTTCGTGAGTACGGTTAGCAACAGAATAAATCTTGCCACCCATTCGACCTATATCACGGGCAAAGTCATTTGCAATATTACCACAGCCTAAAATCGCCCAATTAAACTTATTAAGCATAAACTCACCTCTTTTAAATATCATAGCACAAATTAAAAAAATAAACAATATAAGAAAACACTCATCTTGCGATGAGTGTTTTTCTCTATATGATTAGCTTAACCTTCTCTTTCTTGTTGTCATAGGAATAATCACAATTACAGCCAATGCAAAGACTCCAAGTAAAATTTTCACAATATTACCAAGAGTGAAGAAAGTGTTGCCACTATTAGGAATCTGTGCTCCATCAACTTTGTTTGGGTCATTATTTTGTGGGGCATTATTTTCCCCATTGCCATTTGGATTATTAGTTGGTGGAGTGGTTTCTGGATTTGTTGGGTCTGTTATTTCATTTGCATTGACAAATGCGTTTGATTGCATCTTCATTCTACAGATGTCATACACACAAAGTCTCATTGCATTACCCATACCAATTGGGTCAACTTCATAGGCTAATTTAAGAGCATCTTTTGTTTGTGATGCAGAAACAACATAGAGCATTGTGAGAATACCGCTGTTTCGTGCATAAACTGCAAGTGCAGGGTCAAGATACCCATTACCTGTAAGGTCGATACTTGCGTCAGTAATAGCAAAACCGTCAAAGCCCCATTCAGTTCTTAAAAGGTCAGTTACAAGAGCCTTTGAGCCACCACACCACTGATTACCTAATCTGTTGTATGCTGTCATTATGCCCTTTGCTTTGCCTTCTTTGACAGAGATTTCAAATGGTTCAAGATAAAGTTCTCTGAGTGACTGTTCACTGAGCCATGTATAAAGACCATTTGACTGTCTGTTTGTTTCTTGGTCGTTTGCAACAAAATGCTTAACTGTTACTATGAGACCCTTTGACTGTGCGCCCTTTGTAACGGCTGCAGACATTTTACCTGAAAGCAATGGGTCTTCTGAGAAATACTCGTTATTTCTGCCACCCAACGGGCTACGATGAATATTACAACCCGGTGCATACCATACATGTGTGCCAAGTTCAATACCCTCTTGGCCAATTGCTTCGCCAAATTCTTCTGCTAACTCATCATTCCAAGTGCATGCAATAACAGTAGCAACTGGGAATGCAAGACCTGAATCTGTATAGAGAAGTCCGCCCGGTCCTTTTATACTTGACGGACCATCGTTATCAGATGTTGCAGGAATACCAAGTCTATCAATCGCTGCTGTTTCATAACCACAGTCGCAAATAAGGTCAATTTGTTCTTCAAGGGTCAACTGGTCAAGGAATTCATCCCACAACTCTTCGTTATCTGCAACATCACTGAGTGTTATTACACCATCTTCATATTCTACACCCATTTTTGGTGCTTCGCCCTCTGTTGTTGGTGCAGGTCTTTTATCACTATTAAGCACTTCTTCTGTTGCTTTATAATTTGTAGGTGATTTAGGATATGTATTCGCTACATCAGCACGGGACATATATGTCAAATCGCCTTCAGCAAACTGGAAAAGATTCTGAATAGTGTTACCTGTAACATTATCTGTTTTATATACAACTTTAGTAGGGACATTGTATGTAAAAGTTTTTTCAAAAGTTCTTACATCACGAGCAACATAAATATTATAGTCACCTGCATCAAGAACCCATGCTTCTTCTGTTTTTGAATCATAAGAAGCCATATCTTCAGTAGCATAAGAAATTGTTAAAGTTTCGCTTTCACCGGGCTCCAACAATTTAGTTTTGTCATAAGCAGCAAGTTCGATTGCACTCTTTTCAATGCCACCCATATAATATGGTGCTGAGAAATAAACCTGAACTACATCTTTACCTGCAACATTGCCTGTATTTGTAACTTCAACCTCAATTGTAATATTCTCTTCATCAGCATTGAAAGACTTAACATCCCAAGCAAAATCGGTATATGAAAGGCCATATCCGAAAGGATACATTACCTTTTCAGGTGCAAAAGTTTCAAAATATCTGTAGCCTACATATATGCCTTCACAGTAGTTAACGAAATAGCTTGGAATCCCGCTGACACCTGTGTATTGGTAATTACCAAAATTCATATTTGAAGGATGGTCTTCTAAATTATAAGCAATTGTGTCAACCAGTTTACCTGATGGGTTAATTTCACCTGAAAGAACTTTGCCCACACTGTCTGTTGCAACTTCACCTGGAAGCCACATAATCATAGCAGCCTTGATGCTGTCATAATCTTCTAACCATGACATGTCCATTATATTTGACAAGTTAAACACTACAATTACATTTGAGAAATTAGCGCAAACCTTATCAAGCATCTTTTTCTCATCTGCAGTCAATTTTAAATCTTCAATAGCAAGGTCTTTCATTTCAGTGCCAACTCTGCCAATAACAACAATTGCTGTGTCTGAATATGCCACTGCATCATTCATAACAGTATCGCTTATGTTAGTAATTGGCATTTCAGCCTGACCACCTGAGAAGAACTGTTCAAGCACGGTGCCAACATAGTCTAAAAGACCGCCTTCTGACTCTGCTTCTGTATATTCTGCATAGATATTGTAAATGTCTTGATTATATTCAATACCTGCATTGGTGAGAGCGTCATAAAAGCCCACAGCCTTATCTGCACGCACAGCACCTGAACCTGCAGCACCAGCAAAAGCAAGTGAACAAGAGTTTGCACCAAAAACATTAACTTTCTTATCTTTTAAAGGAAGCACATCGTCTTCATTTTCAAGAAGCACTATACCCTCTGCCTCGATTTGCTTTGCAATCTCAATGGATTTTGCAGTTGTTTCAGCTGAAATTTTAGTTTCACCTGAAATAATCATACCACCACTTGCAAAACAACTTATTGTAGATAATGCTACGATTACTATTGTAAGAATAAGCGACAATATCTTTTCACAATATTTTTTGCTCATATTATTCAATCCCCCATACAATGAAATTGATTTATAAATATTATATTAGCATACAAATTAAACATATTCAATAAAAATAATAATAAATGCTCATCAAAACTGTATAAAACCACAACAGACATGATTTCTGTTCAAAAAAACACCCACTCTTTACACAATCAGTAAAAAGACTGTGTAAAAAGTGGGTTTATAACAATTATTTAATAAGTTTTTTAAAGAGTTCTATACTGCAATATAATCTGAATTAGAAATTGCAATATTCAACAGTTAAAAGAACACCGTTTGATAAGTTTTCTCTTGTGAAAACGAATAATTCACTAAATATTTTAACATTTGCATTTTGCGGGTCTGATGATTCTAAATAAATATATTTTGGTATCTTATCGGGGTTTTCTTTGTAGTAATTAATTAGCAGTTTTGAGTGAATAGTGCCTCGATACCATGCACTATATGTTGCTATTGGTCGTTCCAGATACAAATACATCCAATTGTTATAAGTTGCTAATAACACAGGGTCATTTTCTCTACTGATATCCTTTATTACATCCATATCACTTATTGCTCTATTATACTTTTCATATTGTTCTTCAGTCATATATAGCCCTGAAAAAGGTCCCCTTGTGGCTTTGGGGTCATCTTTACTATAAAGTTGACCATACTGATAAAAAATACCATAAAACAATATCTGCAAACAAAAACCTACAATGATTATACCGCGTAACAAACCACTTTTTTCTTTCTTGGTTGTTTCTTCATCATTTGTGGAAACAGAACGCATCTCTTTCCACAAATCCATTGCAAAAAATATGCCTGCAACATTATTAACTGCGAGCACAACTCCAATTGCGCCCCAATGTGTATCCGCCGCAAGATATTGAAAAAGGGCAGCTATTGAACAAGGTACATTCATACAATAAAACAAAGTCTTGTTTTTATTTTCTGTCAACAAATAGCATATTGTAGAAAACACGCAAAATGGTAGTGAAATGGCACACAGATGTATTTCTATGTTTTGCATAACACCAAACATAAATAATATTGACCACAAAACGGAAGCAGACAAATAAACAAAACGATGTTTGTTGTTTTTTCTGTCTTTGTCAATTAATAACGAGATAAATAATATAGGCAATATCCATGGCATACCAAGGTTAGCCATACTAAAAAATTTAATTGTATCTATGAACTTCGTAAAGACAGAATTGGAAGCAATATCATATTCACTGCTACCTAAAAGATTTTCTATATTGTCTTGAATGGAATCAATTGTTCCACCTGTTGAAAAAAAGAAAACAATTGCAACAACAGCAATAATTGCAATTCCTATGAAAAATCTTAAAATAGCCTCTTTTGTAAAAAAGCAATTATAATTTTCAATATCTGGAATAGCATTTATAACTTGTTGTTTTTGTTCTCTTTTTTGCTTCTTTGTAAGTTTTTTACCTTTTTTTACACCATTAGAAGCCTTGAACTCAATTATTTTATTTATTAACGCTTGTCGTTTTGTCCACAAAATACAAACAAGTAGATATATTGCGAAGACAAAACAAAACAGCGGGTTACATACACAACAACAGCCAAAGCATATTCCTGCAAAAATATAAGAAATGACAGATTTTTTTTGATAAATAGATATTAAACAAAGTGATAACAATAACAAAGATATAACGAAAACAGATTGATAGCTAAGTGCTTGAATTCTATATGCTATTTGCACATAAAACATCATTGACGCCATAATTGCCCAGTTACCATATTTTCTAAAAAAGCGATATATTGTAACCGCTACGGTTGTGTGGACAAAAAGGTATATGCATCTCAAAAAGATAAAAATACCATCAGTTGAACCTTTTATAGTCATCCATATATATACCGGTATGTATGAAAACAATGATGAAAACTGTGTAAGGTGCCACTCATTTTGAACCAAGCTATCGCCATTCAACAGGCGAAGTGGGACTGTTACATAATAGCTTTCATCATCGGTATACGGAACAACAAAGACAAAAAAGATATGAACTAATAGTACTGATAACAATGATATAAGAAATAAAATGTCTGTTTTTTTCAGTTTTTTTATCATACGACAACCTCTAAAATTTAGTACATTAAACATTATAATTTTAGCATAAAATATAAATCAAGTCAATTCACCCTCAATTTAATAATAATTGATTGTAAACACTTGATATTGCTTTGTTTTTTATGGTATAATTGTAAAAATATATTTTGGAGAAGTATGCGATGAGTAAAGTAATGTTGCTATATCCCCCTGGGAAACAATATCAGCGTAGTGAAGACCGCGCACAATGTAATATAGAAGATTCTGCTGTGGCATCAACTCACGCATGTAATGACATTGGTTATGCTGCATCCGTTTTACTCAGGCAGGGTTATTCTGTTTTTCTTAGAGATTACCAAACCGAACTTGCTACAAAGGAAGAAGTAAAGGCTGATATTGAAGAATTTAAACCCGACTTGATTTTTATAAGCATTACAAACGCAACTATTTACGACGACCTTGATTTTATTAATTGGATAAAATCTTTCCATGATTGTAAATTTGTTATTAAGGGTGCAATTTTCTACAATCCAAAAAAGAGCCTTCTCGAAACTCTTGACCTTCAAAATGTTTCTTGTCTCGTTGGTGGCGAAATTGAATTTATCATGGGTCCTCTTACTGATTATCTTTTAAGAGGCATTGGCAATATCGACGATATTTCTGGAATTATTTACAAAAATGGTAATGAATTTGTTTCGACAAAGTTTGACTGTTGGAATAAAAATCTAGACGAGCTGCCTTTCCCTGCAAGGCATTTGATGAATAACGCTATTTACACAAGACCTGACACAGGTGAACCAATGGCAACAATTTCCGTTGCAAAGGGTTGTCCTTCACAGTGTATTTATTGTCTTACTCCAATTATTTCAGGTAAAAATGTCCGTTTAAGAAGCGTCGAAAATGTTTTTGCAGAAATTGAAGAATGTTACTATAAATTCAATATCCGCAATTTCTTCTTTAAGGCAGATACTTTTACCATTGATAACGAATGGGCATCAGAGTTGTGTGATAAAATCATCAACTCCCCTCTCAATGGCAAAATCGAATTCACTGCAAACTCAAGAACAAAACCACTTTCTTTGGAATTATTACAAAAAATGAAGGCTGCAGGTTGTTTTATGCTTGCTGTCGGTTTTGAAACAGGCTCTGAAAAGACTATGAAGCTTATAAAAAAAGGTGCTACTCTTGAAGATAGTATCCGTGCAGCTTCCCTCATCAAGAAAGCAGGAATTCCATTATTTGGTTTCTTCATGGTAGGTTTCCCTTGGGAAACAAAAGAGGATATCAAGGCAACTGAAAAGTTTATTCTTAAGATAAATCCTGATTTCATAGAAATACATATTGCAATGCCTTACTATGGCACCGAACTTTATCAGTACTGTGTAGAATACAACACATTGAATGATTTGGCTTGGGGTAACGACTACTATGCTCCTAATACTATAGGCACAAGTACTGTAAGCTTACAAGAAATAACAAAAATGAAAAAGCAGATGCAGCTTAAATTCTATCTGCGACCAATATATATTCTTAAAACACTAAAAAAGTGCATAACATCCTTTACTCAATTTAAAAACTATGCACAACACGCAATCAAACTTTTAAAGAAAAATCTTTTTTGAGGTAACAAATGAGAGTTTTATTCATTAACCCATCTGTCGGCTATTATACAAGAGCCCTTTCAAATCCTTTGGGACTTCTCTCAATAGCCACTCATGTAAAAAATCACGGGCACGAGGTAAAACTTGAGGACCGCTGTGTCAACAAATCAAATATCAATAAATTGTTGGATTCATATAAGCCTGACATTATCGGCGTTTCCCTTATGTCATCCCGTGGCCTTATTGATGCTGAAAAGATATCAAAGGCTGCAAGAGCAAAGGGAATACCTGTTGTCTGGGGTGGTCAGATGCCTTCTCTTCAGATGGAGCAGGTATTAGCTCTTGACCTTGTTGATTACATTTCCTATGGTGAAGGTGAAGAAACTTGGCTTGAAATGATGGATGCATTAGAGAGTGGCAGACCATTCTCTGAGATTCAGGGCTTGGCATACAAGGAAAACGGAAAAGTTATTGTTACTCCTTGTCGTAAATTTGCTGACCTTCGTGATATGCCTGTTTCTGACTACACACTCATTGACCCACCAAAATATATGCAGACATATCTTGGTTGCAAGAAGATGATGTACATATACTCTGCAAAGGGTTGTCCTTGCAGATGTGCTTTCTGTTCAAATATGAATTTCCACAAGAGCACTTACAGAAAGCGTCCTAATGAGTATGTACTTGAAGAAATCCGTTATCTTATGGAAAATTATGGTGCTGATGGTTTCTTCTTTTCGGACGAGCTTTGGGTTGTAAAAAGAGAAGACTTGGTTGATTTTTGTGAAAAAGTGCATGAAAGTGGACTCAAATTTCAATGGGGTATCGAACTTCGTATCGGCATGTTTGGTGAAGAAGAATATCAGATGCTCTACGACGCAGGTTGCAGATGGATTTTCTTCGGAATTGAAACCGGTTCAAAAGAAATGCAGAAAATTGTCCACAAAAATATTGACTATTCAAAAATCGCACCAACATTTGAGATTCTTAACAAAATTGGTATTACAACTATCGGTTCATTCATTATCGGTTTCCCAAATGAAACTGTTAACCAATTAAGGGATACTGTAAAACTTCTCAATACTGTAAAAGCAAATCTTACTCCTGTTTTCCACTTCACTCCAATTCCCGGCACCGAACTTTATGACCAGGTTGTGGCTGACGGAACTTACAAGGCACCAAAAACTCTTAAAGCAATGAGCAAGGTTGTTGCAACTGAATCATTGGGTGTAAATCTTTCCGCTGTTCCTAGTGTTGATTTACGAGTTATCCGAAGCTGGTACCTGTGGAAAAGTTTCTCAAACAAGGGTGCTTTGCAAGAACACGGTGCATTTGAATTCGCAAAAGAAACAATCCTTAACGGACTTCATTCCATTTCACTTAAAGGCCCGATTAACTTCTTTATTGACGGATTCAAGGCTTTGTATGAATTCCTTTATATTTTTTGGTTTTCACACGCTTACCCAAAGATTATTAAGAAATACGACTTAGATAAAACTTACGATTAAGGTGACAAAAATGAGTAAAAAACTAATTTCAATTGTTGTTCCTAATTACAATGAGGCTGCTACCCTTGACGAGTTGTACGAGAGAACAACGAAAGTTATGCAAAGTCTTAATAATTACGATTATGAAATCGTTTTCTTTGACGATGGTTCAACAGATGGTTCAAAGCAGAAAATAGAAGAACTTTGCAATAAAGATGAGCATATCAAAGCAGTTTTTTATTCAAAGAATTTCGGTTATGCAAAGGGTACTTTCTATTGTTTCCAGCAAGCAAAGGGTGACTGTGCTGTAATCTTACACGCTGACTTGCAGAACCCACCTGAAGAAATTCCAAGACTTGTTGAAAAGTGGGAAACTGGTGCTCAGATTGTTTTCGGTGTTAAAAACCAAAGCCGAGAAAATAAATTTGTTTACTTTATCAGAACACTTTTCTATTGGGTAATCAATAATGTTTTTGGTGTTAAAATGGTTCCTCACGCTACTGAGTTTGAATTGTTTGACAAGAGTTTTATTGATATTCTCAAGAGAATTAACACAAATGAGCCTTTCCTTCGTGGTCTTATTTATGAATACGGCTCATCCTTTGAATTCGTTTATTATCTTCAGGACAGACGAAAGAAAGGTAAAAGTAAATTTACTCTTTCCAAATACTACGATTTTGCCGTTTGTGGTATCGTAAATGCTTCAAAGGTTTTACCAAGACGAGTAATCGGCGTATCCTTAATCGCAATGGTTATAACTATACTAGAGCTTTTAATTTTCTGCATACCTCAAGCGTTCAACTTATCTTTCGGTGAAGCAATCAGTAGTATTATGTTAAGATTAGTCTTCATTTTTATCGGATTACTCTTGTTGATGGTATCTTTCTGCGCGGAGCATCTTATTTCACTTCCTCGTAACAACGGCGAAAAGCCAATCATCATTGAGGAAAGAAGAATTAACTATTAATCAGAACTTAATCGCCAAAGTAGAAAAGAGGGATATTCATGATTGGTGTTATATTGGCTGGTGGTGACGGAACTCGTTTAACAATGAGCACCGGTCAGGATATATGCAAATCTTTAAGAAAAATCAAAGACAAACACTTAATAGAATTTGCACTCAACAATTTAATTGATTTAGCAATAACTGAAGTTTACATAGTTGTTGGAAAACAAGGCGATTTAATCAAAAACGCTATCGGAGATAAATACAAAAGCCTTAATATTAATTATGTTCAACAGTCAGAACAAAAAGGGTTAGTTGATGCACTTGTTCAAGCGTTAAAAGTTATAGACCCTGATAAAACTGTAATTTTACAGTTGGCTGATGAAATTTTTGTTAATTTAAATACCGAAGAAATAAAAAACGCATTAAAAACAGAAAAATTCGACTTTTATTGTGGCGTTACAACAGAAGAAAACGCTGAAAAAATAAAAAATAATTTCTCTGTTGAAATGGACGAGAGTTCTGTGCTTATAAAGTGCATAGAAAAGCCTAAAATTGTTATTAACAACATAAAAGGTACTGGTTTGACAATCTTTGGTGCTAAGGCACAGAGAATTATAAAAGAAACATACGAAACAAATCCCCAGAAGGTACACGATTTGTGTGACTGCTTCAATTATTTAGTGGCAAACGGTTATCGTGGCTTGACTCTTTCAGTTGCAGAAAGAGAATTTAATATCAATACTGCTTCAGATTTAAAAGAAGCAGAAAGTTTTTTTAATTAGTAAAACTAAAAGCACTCATCTTATGATGAGTGCTTTTTTCTGCATTAATTACACTATTTGATACAATTTGTTGGTTTTGAGAGAGCGTTGCATCTGACTGTAAATGTAAAATAATGGTGGATTATGTTCTACGGATTTTGAAATTTTGTTAACAGTAATCTTTATGTTTTTTCAATTTCAAACCATAAACATTTTTAGAAAAACTCCTTTAAAACAATGGAAAAATATGATATTATCATAACATATCAAAATGATGACTACTACACCTTCGCAGAGATTGTGCAAAAACAAATATTAAGGAGAAGAATATGAAACCTGTAAGTTTTTATCTTGTTACCGATACGCATTATTTAGATAATAAATTAGAACCAGGTGGAGAAGCCTTTGAAAAAAATATGGTCACAGAGCAGTTTTTTGTTAAGGAAAGTGGTGCTATTATAAGCTCAACTTTTGACAAAATTATTGAAGATAAAGAAACTGATATTGTTATTCTTCCCGGTGACCTTGTGAAAAATGGTGAAAAAGAAAGCCACAATGGTTTTATTAAAGAGCTTTATAGACTTAAAGAAAATGGTAAAAAGGTTTATGTTATAACAGCCGGTCACGATTATAATGACTCTGCCTATGTTTTAAAAGGCGATGGTCGTATGCCTGTTGAAGGTACAGATTATAACGATTTGTGTGAAATGTATGGCGATTTTGGTTATGGTGATGCAATTGCATTTGATGAGCTGACACATTCTTATGTGGCAGAAATTGCAGATGGAGTAAGAATGCTCGCAATTCATTGTGACAGTAAGGACCAGCCAAAAGGTACAATGGACGACAGACTTATGGCTTGGGTAAAGGAACAACTAGATAAAGCCAAAGAAGACAACTGCTATATTTTTGCAATTTGTCACTATCCGATTATTCCTTCTGTACCTGTTTTTGATTTGGTTGGAGATGCGAAAATCAAGGATTGGAAAAAGATTGCTTCTTTCCTTGCTGATAACGGAGTTGAGCTTGTGCTCACAGGCCATATGCATATGCAGAGCATAAATGAGTTTTATTCAGAAAGTGGAAACAGGCTCATTGATATATGTACCTCTGCTCTTGTGGGTAGTCCTGCAAAATATAGAAAAATCACAATAGACGAAAACTCTATTCTTAAGGTTAAATCACTTGATGTGCCTGATTTTGGATGGGATTTAAAGGGACTTACACCGCAGGAATATTTTGATAATCATTTTTCAACTGCAATTATTGCAAGAGTGCGTGGTGCTCTGGGCGGTGGAAAAGGAATAGTAAAGCACCTTAAGGCATTTGCAAGAAAGCGTTTTGACAAAATGACGGTTAAGTCCTTAAAGCGTTTGCTTTGCTTAAAACGAGATAAAGAATTTGACAAGAAAAAGTTTTCTGATTTTGTTGGTGAAGTCGGCTTAAGCATATTTACAGGTGATATGCCTTATGTTGAGGGTACACCGGGATATAATTTCCTTGCAGGTATTCTTGACAGGTTTTCATTTGTGCTTAAAAAAGTTGAACCAAAACTTTGTAAAAATGGTGAAAAAATTGATTTAAGAAGTATGCTTCTTAATACTATCGGAAACAATAAAGGCTTTTCGGATAATAATGCCGAATTTACACTTAAATAAATTCACAGTATCGTAAGGTGAAAAATATGTTATATAAAAAGAATGTTGAAAAATCGCTAAAAACAGAACTTTTTAAAAATCCTACATCTGAATTCCGTGGAACACCTTTCTGGGCACTAAACTCATACCTTACAAAAGAAGAATTATGCCGACAGATTGATGTGTTCAAGGAAATGGGACTTGGCGGATTTCATCTTCACGTAAGAACAGGTCTTGAAAACGAGTATCTTAGTGAAGAATATATGGAACTCATCAAGGATACTGTGGTTAAAGCAAAAAACGAAGAAATGCTTGCATGGCTTTATGACGAAGACCGTTGGCCATCGGGTGCTGCTGGTGGACTTGTTACAAAGGATGAAAAATACAGAAGCAGATGTCTCTTTTTCACTCCTTTCAAAGAAGAAAAATACAGTGGTATTAATGACTATTGGGTAAACAAAAAAGAAAGTCCTATTGCTTGCTATGATGTAATTCTTGACAGTGATGGTTTTCTTTCTTCTTACAAAAAAATCGGTGAAAATGATGAGGCTGAAGGCACAAAATGGTATGCTTTTCTTGAAATTGCAAATCCTTCAAGCTGGTATAATGGTCAGACATATCTTGATACACTGAGCAGTGATGCCGTTAAAAAATTTGTTGAAGTAACTCACGAAAAATATAAGGATAAAGTGGGTGATGAATTTGATAAGACCATTCCTGCGATTTTTACAGATGAGCCTCAGTTTACAAGAAAGGCAGTTCTTAATAATTCATTTGATAAAATGAATATTACAATGCCTTGGACTGACAATGTTCCTGAGCTTTACAAAGAAATGTATGGTGAAGATATTTTTGATACTCTTCCTGAAATTTTCTGGGATAAGCCTAATTCTGCACCATCCATTCATCGTTATAGATACCACGATTTTATTGCTGAATTATTTGCAACATCATTTGCCGATACTGTCGGTGAATGGTGTGATGAAAATGGTATTGCTCTTACAGGTCATATGATGCAAGAGCCTACACTCAATTCGCAAACAGCATCCCTTGGTGAAGCAATGCGTTCATATCGAAGTTTTAAGCTTCCCGGTATTGATATGCTTTGCAATCGACATGAATTTACTACTGCAAAACAAACACAATCGGCTGTTCATCAGTTTGGATATGAGGGTATGATTTCAGAACTTTATGGTGTAACAGGCTGGGACTGTGATTTCAGAACATATAAGCATCAGGGTGACTGGCAGGCTTGTCTTGGTGTTACAATTCGTGTTCCACATCTTTCTTGGTATGCAATGAAGGGCGAAGCAAAACGAGACTATCCTGCTTCAATTCATTATCAATCCCCTTGGTACAAAAAATATAATCTTATTGAAGACCATTTTGCAAGAGTAAACACAGCGCTTACACGTGGTAAGCCAATCGTAAAGGTTGGCGTTATTCATCCTGTTGAAAGTTTTTGGCTTCATTGGGGTCCTAATGATAAATCTGCACTTTACAGAGAAAATCTTGACGAAAGATTCAAGAGTATTACAAAATGGCTTCTTGAAGGTAGTGTGGATTTCAATTTCATTTCCGAATCACTTTTCCCAACTCTTTGTGAGAAAGGCACTGCACCACTTAAAGTTGGCGAAATGGAATATGACGCAATAGTTGTTCCCGGATGTGAAACATTGAGAAAAACAACAGTTGAAAGACTTGAGCAATTCCGTGAAAATGGTGGTAAACTCATTTTTATGGGTGATGCGCCTTCACTTGTTGACGCTGTACCATCTGATTATGCTAAATCACTTTTTGAAAAGAGTGAAAAAATCGACTTTTCTCGTGCGTCACTTCTCACAGCACTTCATGATGTCAGAACACTCACCATAAGATATGCTGATGGTAAACTTACGGATAATTATATTTATCAAATGCGTGAAGACAATGACTGTAAGTGGCTTTTCATCTGCTGTTCAAAAGAACCTGATAACAAGCATATAGATTATGGTAAAGATATTCAAATTATTCTGAATGGAACATTTTCACCTGAAATATATAACACAGAAAATGGTGAAGTTAAGCCGATTAAAGCAGAATACCGAGAAGGAAAAACCATTATCCGTTATCGTATTTTTAGTTATGACTCAATTCTTCTTAAACTCGTTGATGGTAAAACAGAGTGTGAAAAAGCACAGCATATTCCTAAAAAATCAAATGACATGCTTTGTGAAATGTGTGATTATGAGTTATCTGAAGAAAATATTCTTGTTCTCGATATGGCACAATGGAAAATCGACGATGATAAGGAATATTTCCCCAAAGAAGAAGTGCTTCGACTTGATAATCTTATAAGAAATCGTCTTGGAATGGTTGAAAGAGGTGGACAGGTTGTTCAACCTTGGGTATATGGGCAGTTACCAAAAGACCACAAGGCAACACTTAAATTCACTTTCAATAGTGAAATAGATTATGAAGGTGCAATTCTCGCTCTTGAAGATGCAGATGTTGCAGAAGTAACCTTTAATGGTAAAAAAATTACCGAAAGAGAAGACGGTTTCTATGTTGATATTTCAATCGGCAAAATGAAACTCGGCAAAATAATAAAGGGTGAAAATACACTTGAAATTACCTTACCTTTCGGTCAAACAGCAAACCTTGAAAATGTGTTTATTTTAGGTAGTTTTGGTGTCAAGGTAACAGGTGCAGTTGCAGTTATAACTGAACTTCCTAAAAAATTAGCATTTGGCTCACTTCTTAATCAAGGACTCCCCTTCTATTCAGGCGCAGTAACATATAAAATCAAGACAAAAACTGAAAACGGTAGTCTTACAGTTACTGCAAGCGACTATATGGGTGCACTTGTTGAAGTAAGTGTTGACGGTGAAATTAAGGGTAATATTATTTATCCACCTTATACCCTTGAAATTAAAGGTATTCCTAACGGTGAACACGAAGTCGGCTTAAAACTTTATACACATCGATATAATTCATTCGGACCGCTTCATCTTGTAGATGTCAATGAAAAATGGCATGGCCCGGGTGCTTGGAGAACAAACGGAATAAATTGGAGTTATGAATATGTTCTTCGAACAACAGGAATTCTTAAAACTCCGGGCATAAGTTAAATTATAAAACTTTATGTTTTAATGTAGCATTTGCACAAATACTATTGTCATTATTTGTGTTCTTAATATATGGTCTTTAATAAAAAAATGTGTTACAATTAATTAAATAACTTCAGGAGATGATATGATGTCAAAAACTGCAATAAAGGCTCAAGAAAACACTCTTTTAACTACAGAGGGAAAGTACATATCAAAATTTGAGTATTTCTGTGTGTTGCTATCTCGTGCCGGAGGTATGTTCGGAACAACTCTTACGGGCTCACTTGCAGCAGCGTTCCTGCATGAGCTTTATTATGGCCCTGCCGGTGTTGATGCTGACGGCATTGCAAGTATTCTTGCTGTTCAGACAACTCTTACTACCATTTGTGGTATACTTTTTGGAATTATCGGTGGCTTTATAGTACAGAACTGGAAAACAAGTCTTGGCAGATACCGTCACTGGTATTTTATCTGTCTTATTCCCACATTCTTGCTTACAGTTCTCTATTTCTATGTTCCACAAGGTTGGTCAATTCAACAGATGAATATTCTTCGCTATGGTATAGCTTGCTGTCAAGCAGCATTCAATGTCTTTAATGTACATAGCCAGAATCTTGTTCAGGTTATTTCACCTAACCACAAAGAAAAGAAAACAGTTGCTACAATTTGGCAGTTATCATATTATATCGGATACGGCGGAGCATATATTGGCACATTTGTTTACGGACTTTTCAGCGACGACAAGAACCAGATGTATATGACTCTTGCAATTGTTGCTGCTTCTGTTACTGCTTTCGGCAACCTTATGTGCGGTATCTTCTGTAAAGAAAGAATCGAGCTTCCAAAGAAGCCAAAGGTAAAAGTATCAAAGGCAATGTTCACTCTTTTCAAGTACAAAAATTACCGTGCTTTCCACGCGATGCAGTGGGTTAATGCTTTTGCAATGCTTGGCAAAATGTCTACATATCTCGCAGCAATTACAGTTGGTTCATCAAAAAATCTTCTGCTTACACTTCCTACAGCTGTCGGCACTGTAGTTGGTAATCTTATCACTACAAAACTTTCAAAGAAATATGAGCCAACAAAGCTTCTCAAATTCTGTGGTATCTATTCACCTGTTGCTTCATTCGTGCTTTTCGGCATCTGTTTTGTAGAGGCAAAAATGGGTATCAAATTCTTTGAAGGCTGGAACAGTATTTTCTTCTATATATTTTATTTCATTTTCGGTATCGGCATTGGTATTCAGGAACTTTCAAAATCTCATTTCGATGTTGAATTCTATGATTATCTTGAATGGCAGACCGGTGAAAGAATTGAAGCAATTCAGGGTATTGTTCCTGGTTGGGTTAACTCTGCTTGCATTTATTTAAGAGACCTTGCAGTTCCATATATGATTGCTTGGGCAGGTTATATGTCTTCTGTTGAAGGTGACCTTGTTAAAACAATGCAGGCTCAACCTACATATCTTGACACTTGTCTTAAAATCCTCGCATTCCTTCTCTTCGGTTATACTCTTGCAAATGTTCTTAAAGCAATCATCCTTAAAACATCTTATGATATTGAGGGTGAAAAGAAAGAACAGATGTATCGTGAACTTGCAGAAATGCGTGAAAAACGCCACGCAGAAAATGAAACTGCTTAATAATTATTTAAAAGAGGAAATGCGTTGTGAAATTTGTAAAGGTTACTGATAACGAAAACGTTTTTGCTGATGGTGTCCATGACGACACCAAAGCATTGCAAGAATGTATTGACAAAGTGAAAGACGGAGGCACAATATACTTTCCTGACGGCACTTATCTTGTTTCTTCAACACTTATTTTCTACTCAAATCAGATTTTTAAGTTATCTGACAATGCTGTGATTTTACGCAGTAATGAAAGTAACCCTGTAACAAGATATCTTCTTGCATCTTATTCAGAACCACAATGGAGCGGCTATGAAGGTACGCACGATGTTGTAATTTCAGGTGGTATCTTTGATGGTAATGCTGATTTGACGAAAAAATCAACTCTTGTTAATACAGTACATTGTCGTAACATACGCATTGCCGGTTGTAAATTCCGCAATTGCTCAATGTGGCATATGATTGAAATTAATTCAACCGAAAATGCTGTTATAGACAATTGCGTGTTTGACGGACCTTCATACACCTTAATTCCTGAAAATCTTCTTAATGAG
This sequence comes from Candidatus Fimenecus sp., assembly GCA_045632525.1. Taxonomy (GTDB): domain Bacteria; phylum Bacillota; class Clostridia; order Oscillospirales; family Acutalibacteraceae; genus Fimenecus. The sequence goes on along the minus strand of JAZQWV010000046.1, from coordinate 18,731 downwards.
CAAATTCAGCTTGACCTTGCACATGAAGGTAGTTATGGCCCTGTTTATAACTGTGATGGTGAGTTGATTGACTTTTGCAAAGATGATACAGTATGCCATAATATTGTAATCTCAAACAATATTTTCAAGTGTGCAGGTTTTCCTGCCATAGGTCATCACGGAGATTGTGGGCACCATAATATATTGATTGAAAATAATATTTTTGATGGCAAATCAGGGTTGTATGATAAAAGTAGAGGTTACATAATTTTCAGACCTATGGTTTATGATGTGAAAATAAAGAAAAATGTCTTTATTGCACCTGAAAACACCAATTCGACGAATTATGGAATTATATTTGAAAATCAAAAATCTGATGAGTTGTTGACAGAGTCAAATGTTTTTATTGGTAAAATAACAAACTTAGACGATTAATTTGAAATTTAGCAAAAGCCTTGTGATACTACAAGGCTTTTTTGAAAAGGAAAATTTTATGAAAATTACTCCTATGAGCACCTTGAGTGATGTGCTTAATAACCCTGTAGGTTATGATATTGCGCAAATGGTGGTTTATCGTAATAATCTTTCAAATGATATATTGGAAAACCCTTTATACAGAGAAAAAACTATTGTTGAACTCTTGGGTGATAAGCTTTCTATTTCCGAAATAGAACAAATTGTTAGCCTTATGAATTTAACGACCGAAAAGGTTATTGCTAAAAAAGAGGTTGACCCTAAATGGTGGAAAGAGTCTGTTATCTATCAGATTTATCCTCGTTCATTTATGGACTCGAATGGTGATGGTATCGGTGATTTACAGGGTATTATCTCAAAACTTGATTATCTTAAAGATTTAGGTGTTGATGTGCTTTGGCTTAGTCCGATTTATGATTCACCTAATGACGATATGGGTTATGATATCTGTGATTATCGTAAAATTATGACCGAATTCGGAACGATGGCAGACTTTGATTTGATGCTCGAAGAAATTCATAAGCGTGAAATGAAGCTCGTTATGGATTTGGTTGTAAATCATACATCTGACGAACATGAGTGGTTCCAGAAAGCATTGACAGGCGACAAAAAACACAAGGATTATTACATTTTCCGTAAAGGTAAGGGAGATGGTTCTCCACCGAATAACTGGACATCATTTTTTTCCGGCTCTGCGTGGAATTATTATCCTGAATTGGACGAATGGGCTTTACACCTTTTCTCATCAAAACAAATGGATTTGAACTGGGAAAATCCTGAACTCAGAAAAGAAATCTATGATATGGTTTCTTGGTGGCTCGAAAAAGGTGTTGATGGATTCAGAATGGATGTTATCACCCTTATTTCAAAGGTCCCAAGTCTTCCTGATGGCAATCCACACATTGGCAAACTCTTCGGTTGTGGTGCTGAGCACTATTCGTGGGGTCCAAGACTTCATGAATATCTTAAAGAACTTAATGAAAGGTCTTTCAAGAAATTTCCTGAAAGTTTTTGTGTTGCAGAACCTTGTAGTACAGGCATTGAAATGGTTAAACTTATTTCAGATGATTCACGACAAGAAGTTCGTCAGGCATTTCTTTTTGACCATATCGAGAATCCAGGTAAACAAAAATATCAAGATTATAAATATGAGCTTAAATACTTGAAAGAGGCTTTTATAAAATATCAACTTTCACTTTGTGGCTCGTCATGGCCATCACTCGTTATTGAAAATCACGATAATCCACGAATGGTTTCAAAGGTTAATCCTGACCCCAAGTTCAGAAAACCACTTTCTAAACTCCTCGGTACAATGGTGCTGACCACTCGTGGTACGCCATATATTTACCAAGGTCAGGAATTGGGTATGATTAACTGTAATTTCAATAATATGAGTGAAATTCGTGATGTTGAGGCAATCAACAGATATAACGAAAATATTGAAATAGGCAGAAACCCTCAAGAAGTTTTTGCAGAAATTCTAGCGGGTGGAAGAGATAACGCAAGAACTCCTATCTGTTGGGATGATAACGAAAATGCAGGGTTTACAACAGGTGTGCCTTGGATTAGAGTCAATGGTGACTATAAAGAATGCAATGCAAAAGTACAGTTTGAAGATTCAACAAGTACTTTTAATTACTATAAATCCCTTATGTCTATTCGTAAAGCAAACAAGTCAACCCTTGTTTATGGTGATTTCAAACCAATTGAAACAAATGATGAAACATTCTGCTTTTACAGAGAAAGTGCTGAAAGCAAATTCTATATTGAGATGAATCTCACGGAAAATATTATTGAAAGACCTGTTTCTATAGAAGGAGAATGTTTACTTTCAAATTATTCTACATCTGCAGATAAGCTTCGTGCGTATGAAGTGAACATTTATAGAGTAAAAAAATAAATTAGGAGATGTTAAAATGTTGAAAAAAATAATTCTTATTGCGTTAGCAATATGTATTGTTAATCTTGTGGCGGGAATAATTTATTTTCAAATTGAACCTGAAAATACAGATATTAACTATGCACCTGCAGATTCAAATAAAACAACGGATACAACAATAAGATTTGATTCTAATGGCAAACTTAAAATATTACATATTGCCGACACACATCTTGCTAATGATAAGTATTTTGATTCGTCAATATGGGTTATTGCTAACGCTTGTGATGTTGAAAAGCCTGACCTTGTTGTGCTTACAGGTGATAACACAAAGCCTTACGAGACAGAAGAAGAAACAAAGAAACTTATTAATGCACTTATGAATATCTTTGAATCAAGAAATATTCCTGTTGCTGTAACCTTTGGTAATCACGATTCAGAAGAAGGACCAATGTCAAGAAAAGATATTATGGAATATTATAAGACATTCTCTTGTGTAATATCTGCAGGTGATGAAGAAACATTCAAAAACTGCGCAACATTCAATATTCCTGTTTTGGCTTCTGATAGTGACAAGGTAAAATTCAATCTTTGGGTGTTTGACTCGGGCGATTATGATGAAGATGAGCCAAGACATTATGATAGAGTAAGAACTGAACAAATTGAGTGGTATAAAGAAACTTCTGCAAAACTTAAAGAAGAAAACGGTGGCGAAACTGTCAACTCAGTTGTTTTCCAGCATATTATTGTTCCTGAAATTTATGATGTTCTTAAAAAGGTTGATTCAAAGAAACTCTTTTCAGAAAAACATCTTTACAACGAAAACGAATACTATATGTTTGACCCTGAACAGACAAACTATGGTACACTCAACGAATACCCTTGCCCAGGATATTACAACGACGGTCAGTTTGATGCCTTGGTTGAAACCGGTGATGTGCTTGCAATGTTCACAGGTCACGACCACACAAACGCATTTGGTGTAAGAAACCAAAATATTGATATTTTCACTTCACCAATGACACGATATAAAGGCTTGGCATACACAACTCAGTATGGTTATCGTGTGGTGGAAATTGATGAAAACGATACTTCAAAATATACAACAAGAGTTGAACGTCTTTATGATGTGTTTGACCATGACTATGCGAAGGCACAAAAGGAAAGTGGAGATAAATATTCAAAGAAAATCTCTTACGAACTTGCTGTTAAAGGCAGAACACAAAAAATATTCACTGAAATTTATCAATCAATAGTTGAGTTTATCACAGGCAGAACAGTAACATATCCAGATTATAAATAAAAATTTAAGCGTTGCAAAAGGGACAACATAATCCCAAATGCAACGCTTATTTCTTTATACACTTCGTTTATTTAAAAGAATTTTAAAGCAAGGTTATAAATTCTTTGTATGCTTTAGGGTTAGCAAAAACAACATCATTAGGTGTAGAAAAACTAATATCTCTTCCTTGATAGTTCAATGCAATGCCTCCGGCTTCTTTTAAGATTAAAGTTCCTGCGGCAATATCCCAAGGCTGCAAGCCTTTCTCGAAAAACACCTCGCATCTGCCACAAGCAACTGTGCAGATATCGAAAGCCGCCGAACCACTTCTACGAATATCACGAGAAAAATCGAAAACCTTTCTTAAAAGAGCAAAGGTTTCATCTGTATTTTCAGGGTGATATGGAGAAGTTCCAAAAAGAGCAAGTCCGTCTGAAAGTGGGCGTTCACTCACTTTTATTCTGTTTCCATTCAGGTATGCACCCTTGCCTTTTTCAGCACTAAAGAGTTCGTCGGTATAAGGGTTATATACAACGCCTGCAACAACATCATTACCATTGCAAAGTCCAACAGAAATGCAACTGCAACGATAGTCTTGCATAAAGTTTGTAGTACCATCAATCGGGTCAATTATAAAACGCAAACCATTGGTTGAAAGGTCTTTTTCCCCTTCCTCACCGACAAATGCAACATCAGGAAAGTCCTTGCCAAGTTCTCTAAATAAGAATTCCTGTACAGCAACATCGTACTTTGTTACAAAATTTTTCTTACCTTCTTTGGCTGTTATAGTATTTTCTTGATTATGTGCAGAAAGAACTATCTTTCCTGCTTCTTTTACTATTTCAGTTATTTTTTCAAGCATTCTTTATCACCCTTTTAAGCATTTTCTTATATAAAATTTTATTGTTAAATCATAACATGCTGCACCTTGAAAATCAATAAAAATAACCGACCTTTGTCTTTATTAGTTTCCCTTATTCAACTCAACGATTTCTACGAGTTTAGAAGGATTGCGTGTAGTAATATTGTCAGCACAGAAAGGAAGTGTTTTTGCCATATCAATTTTTTTGTTGACGGTCCAGATTGAAACGAGAAGACCTTCGCGGTGAAAGACGTCAACAAGCTGTTTTGAGCAAGTTTTATAGTTTATATTGATTCCCACTGCACCAACTTCACGAGTTTTCTTTGCAAGTGAAATAAGATACTCCTCATCAGTATTTTTTTCTACATAAACATCGAAATTGAGCCAATAAGCAACATCAGGAGTCTGCTCCTTGACCGCTTTTATATCCTCTTCCCCTATGCCGGTATAAAAAATCCTGTCGCTTATACCGTGCTTTTGGGCAATCTCTGTAACGACTTTAAGATTAGCTACACTTTTACAATCAACATTAACCTTAAGGTTAGTAAGCTCTGCTATTAAAGCAAAGGCTTCGTCAAGAGTAACACAGCCGCTATGAGGTTCATCGTGTGAAAGCACTGCTTCACCGTTGGATGTAAAATTAAGGTCAAATTCAACTATATCAGCACCACTTTCATAGCCTTTTCTTATTGAATCAAGAGAGTTATCCTCAGTCTCCTCACAACCTGTGTGAGCCGTAACAGTAAAACCTTCAGGCAAAACGACATGCTTTATTTTTATGTAATTATAACTAGAGAAGATTAGTGCGACGATAACTACCGATGTTAATAAGGCTATAATTATTTTTGCTATTTTTTGCCATATTTTCATTATAATCTTCTCCTTTTATTTTGAGTACTGCAAGAATTTTAAAGTTACTAAGTGTATTATAACATATATCCACTTGAAATCAACATAACATAGCAAAAGAAAAACACCCATCTTGCGATGAGTGTTTCCCCTTTTTCTGGTTGCGGAGGAAGGACTTGAACCAACGACCTTCGGGTTATGAGCGCGGACTTGCTCAAATTACCAATTTTAGTTAGTGCAAATCTATCTCCATGTAATTCAATTTACAACAATTTTCCGTTCGTATATTTTAATATATGAAAATCTACGTTAATTTACGTGAAGGGAAAAAAGAGGGAAAACATCCCAACTAATTATCTGAATGTGACATATTTTCTAGTGCATATTCGCAACATTGCACAACTAATTGATTAAATGAGATGTTATTACTATCTGCGATTTTTTGCATTTTGTCAATTAAAGTGTCTGGCATTCTAATAGTTTTATTTGAACTTTGTGGTTTTTTAATCTCAAACATATATGTCACCTCTGCAAGTAAAATTATATTATAAATTCATCTAAAATAATATGAGCAAAATTGCAAGTAAAATCACCTTGCAAATATGACTGAGAGATGATATAATCAAAAATGACAATATTCGACTGTCGGATAAAATAAAAAATATAGGTGATTAAAATGAAAAAGTGTTGTAACTGTGGGAACGAAGTTAAAGATAGTTCAAAATTCTGTGATTTATGTGGATGTCAAATTTTTACAAGCACACAATCTTTGAAAACTGAAAATATTTCAAGTAACGAAAATGAAATTGCTATGGAACAATCAATAGAAATGGAAGATATATCATCTTTTAGTGATAATTATTCTGCTAATAGTGAAATCGTTTCTGATGACCCTCAAAATAATGAGCCTATACAAATGTCTAACAAATTAGAAAAATTATATTTTTTAGCAAGAAATTCTGCTGAAAGTGATTGTATTGAAGATGCTGAAAGATATTATAGCATGATTTTGCTTGAAGACCCTACGAGTTGGGAAGCAACTTTTTACAGCAAATTCTATACCGCATTACAACTTTCGTGCGAACAAGCTGAAGAAATAGTTGAAATAATGACTAAGGCTATAAATAGTACGGTGTCTTTAATATCTAAAACATGTCAAAAGCAAACAGAAAAATCAATTACTCTAGAAATCTGTGATTCGTCACTTGAACTTACCAACATAATGCTTAATAATGCTTTGGAGATATATAACGAAAGAAAAGATGGTGGTAAAACTGTTTCTTTTGATAATGCAGTAAATTACGCACAAATGATTGCTCAAATTATGAATTTGCGTCATACAATCGCAATTGCATTAAAACCTCTTGACCATATTAAGTCTATTACGATATATGAAGATTCCATAATTCAATTAGTATCTGCAAATGAACAGATAATTAATCGTGTAGGCAAAACTGAAATTAGCGATTTGTTAAACAAATTGGGAGTGCTTTACGAGGATGAACTTCTAGATATAACTCCAAATTACAAAAGAGTGATGAGTGATAACTTATTTAAAGTTGACGAAAGCGAAGAGCGTGCAATTAAGCTAAGAAAAGAAGATTATGAAGATAGTAAGAAAATGAAGAAGTTTCTATTCTATATTGGTATTATTATTTTTGGAGGTGGAATTGGCTTACTAGCATTGTGTGTGATACAGTTTTCATTTTTCATCTGGGGACTTATTCTAGCAATTATTGGTTGGTTAATAATATATCTTTGCAGTAAACGTGGTGAACAGATTTGTCCACATTGTTATCGAAAGGGTACATCTCAATTTCTTGGTAGATATTTGGTAAACCAAGAAGATACATATATTAGAGAAAAAAGGCAAGTAAGACAAACTAGAGAAAATGGGTATCATAAAAATTTAGGAGACCAAAATGTCTATCAAATGAATGTTGATGTTGCTGCGGTTGCAAATGTATATGAAAATAAATATAAGTGTTCAGTATGTGGTCATATCTACTATGAAAAAGATGTGAAGATTAATAAAAAATAAAATACTACAATTTGTAAAAGACGCTCCAGATATTACGGAGCGTCTTTCTTTTTGCTATAAAGCCTCACAAACTGTTTTTTATCTTTTTGGAAAAGGTTTCCGCCAAAGACAAATAAACATCTGTAAACCGCTTTTAAAGGTGTGAATAAGTTAAACTAGAGTTAACACACTAAAAGTTTTGCTTGTCAAGTTCTTTTTCCATATTAAAAAGTATTTGATTGAATTGCTTTAACTGATTTGAAAGTGTGTTATTCATATTAGGTTCTATACTAGTTTCTAAATCTAATATAGACTGTCTAACTACTTCTAATTGCTCTTTTGGACTAACTATAACAATTTCTAACATATTTAGACCTCCTTTCTAATGGCTTCATGAATTCAGGCAGTAAAAATGCAAACAATAGTAATAGGTAACATTTACCATTACTTTATTTTTACCGCTACAATTCGAAAAACAGAAGTCCTTTGATGTTTTCAGAGTTCTGTAACGTTATCAAAAGTAAGATAACTTTTAGGAGGATCTATTATGGCTGTTAAAACTTCAGTATGTAAGCGTCAAGCTGATTTTATACCAGATGACAAACTATCAAAAGTATATGTAAGTAATCATATTGTTGAAGTGATTACTATGAAAAAACAAAGCAATTCACTAAAAAACTACAAAAAAGTTGGTAAAAGTGGTTGTGTAAACTTAACAACAGGAGAGTATATTGAGTACTCAAAAGAAAAGAGAACTAAAAATACTCAAAATCACTTTACCAAAGCAAGTAATTTTCTTCGACGTATTATAAATTATAATTTTGTCGGTGATTCTTCTGAAAAGTTTATAACATTAACTTATAGTGAGATAATGACTGACTACACTAAAGCAAATGACGACTTTACCAAGTTTTGGAACAAACTTAAATATCGTTATCCTGACTGTGAGTATATTAAAGTTATTGAACCGCAACAAAGTGGTAGTTGGCATTTACATGTTTTGCTAAAAGATATGAAAAGCAAAAATCTTTTTATAAAGCATGAAGAGTTAAGTCAACTTTGGGGAAATGGCTTTGTATGGATAGAAGCTCTTCCTTTTGCCGATAACTTCGGAGCATATTTTTCCGTACGATTTAGTACTATTGAACCATCTGATAATGAAAGCAAGTCTATAAAAAAGGGTTCACGCATTAAGTTTTATCCTCCGAACTTTAAGTTCTATACTTGTTCTCGTGGTATTAAAAAGCCATCTGCTATCACTATGACACACGGCGAAGCCAAAAAATTGGTTAATTATCGTGCACCATGTTATTCCTACACAAATGCTATCCTAAATGCTAATGATATTGAGATTAACTCTATCACTTATGAGCAATTTAATTTGAAAAGAATTGGAAAATTAAATGCAATAAAAGAAAATTTGTGATTGGAATTATAAGAAAGAAAACATATCAAGCAAAATCTTTTACTTAATCAACCATAAGGTATATACAATAATAAGTATTTTTAAGTGAGTTACATCGAACTGCCTGAATTGGTGTTCTTATGGTAAACACTACGATAAGGAGAATTACTAATGACTAAAATGCGATTAATTTCTGATGCGTACAATCAAATTAAAAATGATGACCCACAAACTGCTTTAACAATGAATGCATTAAAATGTATGGTTAGGCGAGGTGAAATTCCATCAATTAAAGTTGGTCGAAAGACTTTAATCAATTATGATAAGTTAATTGCCTATTTAAATTCATAAATAAAAAAGTTCTCTATCATTGTTTTGTTGGTGATAGAGAACTATATTAGAAAAAACTTTGTCTATTTGAGAAAATGTTTTGCAATCTGAAAAAAGTTGAGCAATAATTAAGTTTGGGGAAACAAATTTAATGCATAGAGAGGAATTGACTATTAACAATGGCAACTGCACGCAAAAAAGGTCGAGGATATGAAATTCGAGTATCATGTGGAACTGACATCAATGGTAAAAAACTTGGTAAGTCAAGAACTTGGATACCTGAAAGTAATATGACTCCCCGACAAATTGAAAAGGAACTAGAAAGGCAAAAAGTATTATTTGAAGAGGAAGTAAAGAATGGGGTTTGTCCCGATAATCGAATTCGTTTTGTAGATTTTTCTAAAAGATGGATGAACGAATACGCAAAAGTTAATCTTGCTATAAAAACATATTCGCGTTATGAACTTTACTTAAAGCGTATAAATCAAGCAATCGGTCATTTGAAACTAAAAGAAATTACGCCATTGCACTTAAATGCTTTTTATAGGAGTTTAGAATTGGACGGAGTAAGTGAAAGAAAAAGATATGATACTGATGGGAATTTAATAAATAGTGGTAAACTTGCTCCCAAAACCATTGTTGACCATCATAGAGTTATTTCAAAAATTCTTTCAACTGCTGTTAGATGGGGTCTGCTTGAAAAGAATGTTGCTGAAAGAGCTGACCCACCTAAAATTCCTCATAGAGAAATATCATATCTGAATGAAAATGAAATAGTGAAAATGCTATCACTACTTGAAAATGAACCAATACAATATAAAACTATGATTTCATTATTAGTTTATACGGGAATTCGTAGAGGTGAATTATGTGGTTTAGAATGGAAAGATATCGATTTTGAAAATCAGATAATGCATGTAAGTCGTTCAGCTCAATATGTCGGTAATAAAACTATGATAACAAAAGAGCCAAAAACAAAATCGGGAATTCGCCATTTCACTTTAAGCACTACTGCTTGTAATCTATTAAAACAATATAAAATTTGGCAAACTGAACAACGATTAAAAATGGGTGACGCTTGGCAAGATTGTGACCGATTATTCACTTCATGGAATGGAACACCTATTCACCCTGATACAATTTCAAGTTGGTTTTCAAAGTTTATAAAAAGAAATAATTTTAATTATGTCACTTTGCATTCATTGAGACATACAAATGCAACTTTGATGATAGCCGAGGGAACTGATGTTTGTACCGTATCAAAGCGATTAGGTCATGCAAATACTGCGACAACACTAAACATCTATGCTCATGCATTAAAATCAAAAGATATTGAAGCTGCAAATACTCTCGAAAACATATTAAATCATCTCGAAAGAATAGGTTAATATTGCTTAATTGTGAATTACAAAAACTTTTTTGAGAAAAAATCACAAATTTATTGACTAAATGCACTTTTTGTGCTTATAATAATAACAAAGGGGGAGAAATTATGCTTGTAATGTTTAGATTTAAAAACTATGGGCCTTTTAAAGATGAAGTGGTTTTTGATATGCGTGCCATTAAATCGTACAAAGAGCATCAATACAATTTAATTAATCAAGAAAATGAAGATTCTCTGTTGAAAGTAGCCTCAATTTACGGAGCAAATGCTAGTGGTAAATCTAATTTTGTTGATGCCTATGGGTATTTTCGCACAATAGTTGGTGGTTCATTTAAACAAAACGAAAAAGAGGAAGAGCCCTTTTTAAGTCAATGGTATTTTCCGTTTTTGCTTGATCAGAACTCTATCGAAGATGATACTGAGTTTGAAGCTGTATATCGTCTTAATGGAAATGAATATCGTTATGGGTTTATTTATAATAAAACTAAAATTAAGTATGAGTGGCTTTATAAAAAATCTCTTAAAACTAAGAGAACTGTTACTGTATTAGAAAGAGATTTGAAACAAATTGAGTTAGGTGCATCTGTAAAACAATCTTGCGAGAAATATCTTTTAGACATTGATAGCGATGTGTTAGCTTTATCTTTTTTTAGTAGTTTAAAATTGAAAACAAATGTATTTCGAGATGTTCTTTATTGTGTATTATCTTTTTTACCACTCTCTTTTTCTTGCGATGGCGAAGCAAAGAGCATGCTGGATTATTATTTCGAAAAGAGTTTTGATGAAAAAGAGAAAGAGAGTTTACTGTCATTTCTAAACGCCATTGATGTTGGAATCAAGGATATTGAAGTCGAAAGAAACAAAAATAAAATTAGTGTTTATACTTATCATATTGGGAAAGATAAAGAAAAATATCTTCTTCCTTTGGATTTGGAGTCTAATGGGACTAAACGGGCAATTACAATATATTCTTATGTCAAAGTTGCAGCGTTATATGGAAAAGGATTGATTATTGATGAATTAAACAATCAACTGCATCCATTACTACAAAAGTATATTATTGATTTGTTTTATAAAGAAAGTCAAAATGGTCAATTGATTTATACAACTCATGACACAACACTTTTAGATGGAAGATTTATGCGTCGAGATCAAATCTGGTTTACTAGTAAAAATGAAAATGGTGAAGCTTCAATTTTTTCATTAGCTGAGTATAAAGTTAGAAATGATAAATCTTTTAGAAAAGACTATTTGGGTGGAGTCTATGGTGGCATTCCTATTTTAAAAGATTTTACTTTTAAGGAGGATTAACTGTGGGGTCGGATGATATTTTCAAAAAGAGACGCGCCAAATTAAAAGATAGAAAGAAAGAGATACGAACACCTAAGCCCAATTCTTTTTTAATTGTATCCGAAGGCGAAAAAACGGAACCATTGTATTTTAACGGACTAGCTCAACATATTAATAAAAAGTATGGACAAAGTATCAATGTCGAAATGCCTATAATAGATACTTGTGGTGAAGGCAAATGCACAAAAAGTCTTGTAGAAGAAACAGCTAAAATTGTTTCTCGAGCACCAATTATGTATAATCAAGTGTGGATCGTATTTGATAAAGATGATTTTGATGATTTTGACGAGGCTATTGCATTGTGTGAAAAATACGGTTATCGAATTGCATGGAGTAACCAATCCTTTGAATATTGGCTATATCTTCATTTTGACTATTCTGATTCTGCATTACATAGAAAAGATTGGGTGGATAAGTTAGACTCCCACTTTAAAAAGCTTGGAATGAATCCAAATGGATATGATAAAGCTGATCCTAGGATATTTGAGTTGGTTACAACTTATGGAAGTTTAAAAGCTGCAATTGGTCATGCCAAGCGAATAGAAGATATATATGATAAAAATGTGAAACCATCTTTGCAAGATCCATGCACCAAAGTGCATCATTTGGTAAATGAACTTAAAGACTACCTTGATGATTTGTTAGAATAAGAATAAAAGCCCTTCATTTTGAATTTAATCAACTTGGAGGGCTTTTAAATTACTGATAAAATTAGATAAAACGCTCTTTTTTAAGGCCTCGGAGGGAAAAGGGAGGGAAATTACTTAAATCCGTTGTCTCTTCAAAGCAAAATAAAAACCTTGAAACCGCGTAGTTCCAAGGCTTATTCTGGTTGCGGAGGGAGGACTTGAACCAACGACCTTCGGGTTATGAGCCCGACGAGCTACCAACTGCTCTACTCCGCGATATTTAGTTTATGCTCTCAAAGAGTGCTATATAATAATACACTTTGAATGTGCTTTTGTCAAGTACTTTTTTCTATTATATGATAATTGTTTTTAATTATTCTCTTTTTTTGATGGGATTTCGTTCCAGAGGGTAAAACCTAAAATCAAAATGCCACCTATAATTTGCATAAATGTCATTTTTTCATTGAGAATTACAACTGACACCAAAACTGCTACAAGTGGGTCAATATAGCTTAAAATTGCTGCTTTTTGCCCCGGTAATTCTTTAAGTGATGAGAAATACAAACAATATGTAATCCCTGTGTGAACGATACCAATCACAAGCAAAAAGCCCCAGCCTTTAAAGTCAAGGCTTGCGAGATTTACACCATCAGTCAATGCAACATAAGGCACAAGCACAATTACGGCTGCCATAAATTGCAAAAATGTTCTATGTATTCCATCAACATTCTTTATAAATTTATTCACGAGAATAACTGTTGCATAGAGAGTTGCTGCACCAAGCCCGAACAAAATGCCTTTGATATGGCTATCCCCTTGGCTCAAATCCCCTATTCCTGTGATTAAAACGATACCCAAAGTTGACATAACAAAACAAATCCATTGTTTTGCTTTCATTTTTTCTTTAAAGAGTATTGGACACGCAATTGTGACAATAACGGGTGCAAAATAATAACTCAATGTTGCAACTGACACGGTTGTATATTTATATGCTTCAAAGAGCAGTATCCAGTTAAATCCCATTGCAATACCCGACAACACAAGCCACGGAATTTCTTTTTTGATTTTATCAAATGGGATTTTTTGTTTTGTCACACCCAGAAAAGAACCAATAAGAATCATAGCAAGCACTGCTCTGTAAAGAGCAATCTCACCCGATGGCAATGGGATGTTTCGCACAAAAAGACCAATTGTGCCGAAAACGGACATTGAGATTATTAACATTGTTCTTGCTCTTAAGTTTTTCTTCATAAACAATCTCCAAAAACTTCGATAAAAATATTCTATTGCAAAGTTCAAATATCGTCAACAGTTTTATTGTAAATAACGACAAAATATGTTATTATTCTATTTAATGTTTAACGAATGGTGGTGTAGGCGTGTTTAAAAATCTGCTTAAAGTTGAATCAAGCTGGGATTTTCTTCAAAGCACTTCCCTACCCATTGCTATTTACGGCACAGGTAACGGCGCAGACAGAGTTTTTGAAGAACTTGACCGATTAAAAATCAAAGCTTCTGCCGTGTGTGCAAGTGATGGCTTTGTGAGAAACCGTAGTTTTCACGGGTTTCAAGTCAAATCCATATCACAACTTGAAAATGAATATGATGACTTTGTGATTGTGCTTTGTTTTGCAAGTCCATTAGCAGAAGTTATTGATAATATTAAGGCTTTATCAAAACGACACAAGGTTATAATGCCATCAGTCCCCGTTTATGGTGACAATATTTTTAACAAAGAGTTTTTAGAAAAGTATATTGACGAGATTGAGTTAGCCTATTCTCATCTCTGTGACGAGCAATCGAGAAAAGTGTTTGAGAATATTATAAAGTTTCAGATTACAGGTGATTTGAACTACTGTTTCCAATGCGAAACAGATAAAGACGAAGCATTTTCTATCTTGAGTTTAGGTGAAAATGAGAGTTTTCTTGACCTTGGTGCTTATCGTGGGGATACTGTGGAAGAATTCTTGAAATATGCAAAGTCTTATAAAAAAATTGTTGCAGTTGAGCCTGACACAAGAACATTCAAAAAATTACAGATTAACTGTGAAACCATAGAAAACTGTGTGACTCTCAACAATGCTATATGGTCTGAAAACTGTGTTTTGACCTTTGACGGCAACAAGGGACGCGGTGCTTCCGCCAATAAAATCGGCGAAGAAAAACAGTCGCTCTGTGTTGATTATATCACCGAAAAATATGGTGACTTTTCTTATATAAATATTGATATTGAAGGTGCTGAAAGTGAGATGTTCAAAGGTGCTTTTAAGTCTTTACAGAATAAGCCAAAGCTTTGTATGGCTGTTTATCACAGAAGTGAAGATATTTTTGCTCTTATAAACAAAGTCAAAGAGATAAATGCTGATTACAAGATTTATCTTCGTCATCATAAACACATCTCATTTTGGGACACTAATATTTATTGCAATTAGGAGATAGAAATGGATATAAAACTTATTGTAACCGACCTTGACGGTACATTTTTGAATAGTAATCACTTAACAATTCCAAAAGAAAACATTGAGTCCTTTAAAAAGGCTCACGAGATGGGAATCAAGGTTGCAATTGCAAGCGGTCGCACAAAAATTCTTGCTGATTATGTTGTGGAACAATTACCATTTCTCGATTATCTTATTACATCAAACGGTGCTATTACTTATGATTTACATACGGGACAAGTTGTTTGCTCAACACTTATGAGCAACTCGGAGTCTGTTGAAATTTTCAATATTTTAAAGGACTATAACCTTATTTATGAAATCTATTTTGACGGCGATTGCTATATGAATAATGAAAGCTATGCTATGTTTGATGGCGAGCATGTTTCACCTCATATTCACGATTTACTCAAGGATTTCATTAAACCTGTTTCTTCTCTTGAAGAATTCATTGATGGTAAGGGTATCGAAAAGCTTAATATTTTGTCACTTACTGCTGAAGAAAGAATAGAACTTGAAGAAAAGATTTCGAATAATTGTGATGTGGCTTTTGCATCTTCATTCCCTATTGTTAAAGGCAAAAACGGAAATCTTGAAATGACTCATGAAAAAGCAACCAAAGGATTTGCAATTGAAGGTCTTTGCAAGGCAATGGGTATTGATGGCACAAATGTAATGTGTTTTGGCGACGGTGAAAATGACTGTTCAATGCTTTCCTTTGCTGACTACTCTTTTGCTATGGCAAACGGAACAGACCTTGTGAAGTCCACCGCAAAATATGCGACTGACACCAACGACAATGGTGGTGTTGCGAAAGCAATCAACAAATATGTATTTGGAGAATGATATGGATATTAAAGAATTTAAAGGTGCTATTTTTGATTTAGACGGCACACTGCTTGACTCAATGCACATCTGGCACGATGTTGACGAAGAGTTTTTCAGAAGACGCAATTTGAAAGTTACCCCTGAATATATCGAAGTCATTAAAAATATGCATTTGAAAGCCGCAGCGGTTTACACAAAAGAGAAATATAACATCAAAGAAGATATTGACGAAATCGTTGACGAATGGCTCGAACTTTGCACACAGGGTTATCTCAATGATGTTGATTTGAAACCAGGTGTGTTTGAATATCTTAAATCCCTTCACGAAAAAGGGGTTAAAATGTCTTTTGCAACGGCAAGTGAAAGAGTTGTGTGTGAAGGCACCCTTAAAAAACACGGGATTTTTGATTTCTTTGACACCTTTGCTTATGTAAGTGAAATAAACATCGGCAAAACTGAGCCTGATATTTATCTTCTCGCTGCAGAAAGAATGGGTGTTGCCCCTGAAGATTGCATTGTTTTTGAAGATATTATCGAAGGCATTTGTGGTGCGAAAAAGGGTAATTTCACAGTTTGTGGTGTTTATGACAAAAGTTCTGCAAATGATACTGATAAAATCAAAGAAGTTGCAGATTATTACATAAATTCATTTAAAGAATTGCTTTAATCATCTTTACAAAATGACAAAAAAGTTATATTATAATGTGTGGTAACGAAATTTGAAATTTTTTAAGAAAGAAGAATGATATATGGAAAAAACAGTTTTAGTTGAAACAAGTGCTAGACACGCTCACATTTCACAAGAGCACCTTGAAATCCTTTTCGGTGAAGGCTATGAGCTCACTAAGAAAAAGGACCTTTCTCAGCCAGGTCAATATGCTTGTGAAGAAAGAATCGCAGTAATTGGTCCTAAGGGTCAGTTCCCAGGCGTGTCAATTCTTGGTCCTGTTAGACCTGCAACACAGGTTGAAATTTCTGCATCTGATGCTCGTTCAATTGGCGTTGCAGCAGTTGTTAGAGAATCAGGCGACATCGCAAACACACCAGGTTGCAAAATCGTTGGTCCTAAGGGTGAAATCGAAATCGAAAATGGCGTTATCGTTGCAAAGAGACATATTCATATGACTCCAGATGATGCAGAAAAATATGGTCTTGTTGACAAACAGGTCGTTGAAGTTAAGGTAGAATCAGCAGACAGAACAACTACTTTCGGTGATGTTGTAGTTCGTGTTCACCCTAACTTTGCACTTGCAATGCA
The DNA here is from genome assembly GCA_045632525.1 of Candidatus Fimenecus sp. Classification (GTDB taxonomy): domain Bacteria; phylum Bacillota; class Clostridia; order Oscillospirales; family Acutalibacteraceae; genus Fimenecus. The sequence continues at coordinate 1,764 of JAZQWV010000046.1, read as the reverse complement.
CATTGATACAGACGAATCAAATGCTGCACTTTGCGCACCTGGCACAATGGGTATTATTCTCTGATTCAATACAAAAACACGAAGGCATTCTCCTTTTGGAGAGTGCCTTTTTTTATGCTTCTTTTCTTTTGATATAAAAAACAATAGGCTTTTGTGGTGCAGTTTCTTGCACCTTTTTTCTTGTTGCAAAATTATAATAGCTATATTTTGCCATCAGTTTATATGGCAAAACATAAATAATTGGAACAATTAAGACACAAGATAAAATCCACCCAAAAAAAGAAACATTGAAAAGTGAAAGCTTTAAGCTTCTGCCCTCCATTATTTCTGTGCTTTTTGAGAGAATTTCAAGAGAATCCTTTTCGTCACAAGAAAAGATTATAGTGCTTGTCATTGAATATCTTTTTAAGGTGATATAAAGAAAACCTGAGCCGATTACAAAAAGAATAAAAACTGCGATTAAAAGTGTTAAGCCGATATTAAAGGTAAAGTCAGTGCTTGTATAATAAGAATACAGAGTTAAAGCGACCCCTATACAGGGTGAGTAATAAAGGCTTGCCCAGGCAATGCTCAAGAAAAATTTTAAGATTTCTGTAATAATAAGTGCAAGATATTTTTGAGGTTTAAGTTTTTTTATTGACGAAAAAAAGCTTATACTCAGCCCTTTGCTTTTAAGATAAAAATAATGATTAGTGAAAAGTCTTGTCATAAACCAAAGTGCTGTTGACAAGCAGACGCTAAGAGTCAGAAGTGACGCACGAAGATGGATAGCATAAGATGAATCAAGGGCAATGCTATTTAACAAAATATAGAAATAATAATTCAGAGCACCCAATAAAACAATAGTTACATAGGGCAAAAAGGACACCAAAAAGCATTTGAAGTGGCATTTTATAAGCTGCTTTTTTGCATTGAGTTTAATAAAAGATGAATTCATAAAAGTTGCTCCTTTCTGAATTATTATTGACATAAAATTTTCAAAATAGACCTTCAAGGAGGCAAAAATATGTGTGGTATAGTAGGTTTTATAGGTGAAGAACAGGCTGCTCCCATTATTTTAGATGGGCTTCGTCGTCTTGAATATCGTGGCTATGACTCTGCTGGAATCGCTATCAAGGGTGACGATGTTTCTATTATCAAAGAAAAAGGACGAATCGATAATCTTGAGAATTGTGTCAATGAGATAAATCCAAAAGGCACTATCGGAATCGGTCACACTCGTTGGGCTACTCACGGTGCGCCTGACCAGATTAACGCTCACCCTCACAAGTCAATGAATGGTGTTGTGACACTTGTACACAACGGAATTATCGAAAACTACATTGAGCTTAAAAATGACCTTATTGAAAAGGGATATAAATTCAAGTCCCAGACAGACACAGAGGTTATTGCACAGCTTTATGACTCTCTCTTTAATGGTGATGCCCTCGGCACGCTTATTGAGGTCTCGAAGAAATTAGACGGCTCATATGCAGTTGCAATGCTTGTCAAGGGCTATGACGACAAGGTTTTTGCAATGAAAAAGGATAGCCCTTTAATTCTTGGCAAGGGTGAAAATCAGAATTATCTGGCTTCTGATATTCCTGCTATTCTCCCCTACACCAAAGATTGCTATATTGTTAATGATGGTGAATTTATCGAAATCAGCAAAAATGATATCAAGGTTTATGACAAGAACAAAAACGAAAAGAACATTGAAATCAAGACCATTAATTTAAGCATTGATGCTGCCGAAAAGGGCGGCTATGATTTCTTTATGGCAAA
>JAZQWV010000045.1:0-36321 GCA_045632525.1 Candidatus Fimenecus sp. | reverse complement strand
GGTGATGATAAAGTTCCTGCCACATATGAACAAGTATGGAACACTTTAACCGAATACGAATGCACACCACTAGACTACACAGAACATTTTAGTGAGAACTATTCCGAATTGGATTTTGAATATGCAATCTCTTGTAGAGATAATGACCTTTATGTTGACTTTTTCCAATTCAGCAATGTTGAAGATGCAAATATTGCTTACAGTATGTTTAATTCAGTAATAAATAAAAACTTTTCAAGAGATGCAATAGAAACCGGTGGAGACATGAGAAACTTCACTATTAGAACTTATTTGTACGAAGGTGAATATTTTTATCTCATGCGAGTAAGCAATACTGTTTTTTATAGCAGATGTTTAGAACCAAATAAAAGTTTAGTCAATGATATAGCATCTAGTTTGGGATATTATCTTTAAGGAGCGATAATTATGAATTATATGCAACAAACTTTACTTACTGTAATTTACTTTATTTGTCTTTTACCAATTACCTATTTAAGTTTTCGTTGGGTTTGGGAATTACTTTGTAAAGCTGGAGGAACAACTCCAGAAGAAGTAAAACAGAAAAAAAGAGAATTATTTAATAGAACAGTAAATCCACAAATTCAATTTAGAGTATGGCTAGAGCAAAATGCTACGGATGTTATGAAATTTCGTAGAATATATAATATATACTCTATATGTACAACAACGAATATTATCTTTTTAGCTTTTGCTTTTAGTGGATTTGTAACTCCTGCACTTAACAAATTAGTTAAGTTGGGAATGGTCATTGTTCCTACTTTAATCATTTGTAGCTTAATTGCAAAAATGATATATAAACATAAGTCTAAATAACTTTTCAATCATTTAGTTAGAGTTTAAAATCTTTTTCTTTGCTCAATGTTATGAGCCATCTACCGAACCGTAGATGGCTCTTTTTTGTTACAACAACCTGAACAATAAACTACTTGTTGCACCATTTGTACGATATCTTTGTTCGGTTTCTAGCACTCGTTCTTTTCTCAAATCATTCAGAGCTCGTCTTACTGTTGACTGAGACATTTTCAAATCTTTTGAGATTGTGGCTATTGATGGCCAGCATTCATTCTTTTCATTAGCTCGGTCATGTAGATATAGATATACAAGAACTGCTCTACTTGGCAATTCTGATTGATACACATGTTTTAATTTACCCATTTTTCATCGCCTCCGCTATTGTTCTATGTTTTGTTATGTGGTTTACTGGCACTATACGCAATTGTGTCTTATCTTTTCCATTTTTATGTTGTGTCATCTCGTGTTCATCTGTATTAGATTCATTTGTTTCATGATGCAACCATTCAGAATGAAATTTAGCAACAATAGTGCCCATCAATTCTTTTCGTGAAGCATATTCGACTTTCCTATTTGCATTATCTGATACGATATATGGTTTGCTCTCATCAAATTCTATTCCCCATTCAAAAAATAACTTGAGTTTAGTTTTCATTGGATTAACACCTGTTTTCATCACAATAAACTGACCTTTAGGTAGTGATTTGAGCTCATCAGGAGTCATCAATGGTCTTTCAATCATCTGCAAACTTTGTGATGGGTCATTCTTACCACGAGATACTGAACCAGACATTACTGTTCTACTACCCAATGCTTTAGACAACTCTTCGGCAGAGCTACTATTGGGTGCAAATCCACCGAACAAGGTTATCTGTGTGTTATCTACGATAATATCTGCTCCTTCTTTTCCATAGTTCTTTTCAAGTTGTCTGAATGATTGAATAATAGGGACTATCTGCAATCTACGAGAACGAGAGGCACTGAACATCATTTCTGCAGACTCAATCTTTGGTAATGTACCAAACTCATCACAGAAAAATACGCATCTATTTTTGAGTTTACCACCTTGTTCATCAGCTACTGCAAGTATTTCTCGATATAACTGTTGGATAATAAGAGATACCATAAAGAATGTGTTAGGATTTTCTTCAGGCATATTGATAAAGATTGCACACTTTTCTGAACAGAATTTTTCGGCATCTATTTCGGTATCAAAACACAACAACTGTTCTAACTCCGAATCAAGAAAAGTATTAAGCCTGGATAATGCTGTACTCATAACACTTGCCATTGTGTTTTCTGAAGTGGTTAGAGCCGCACCTGCAAACCATTTAGCTTTATGGTCATCAGGTAACATAGATATTAAGTTTTGGAATTGATTTTTACCTTTCTCTTGTGTTGGTTCAAGAAGTTCTTGTATGACCTTGAATACTGATACAATATGTCTTTTGCTTGGCTCACAAAATTCTGCTACAAGCAATATTGTTGCAGTAAGGATACCTTCAGCTGCATCGTAGAAATACGCATTCTGTCCAAATGAAGCAGCATCCATACCTGATAGGATAATCGTTTTAGATATAATCTTGGCATACTTCTCTGCTTTTGCCTTGTAAGAGAGTTTATCGGGATTGGCGAGATACAAGTCCATATACTTGTTAACAAGGTGTAAAAGGTTGTTTCCATTTGAACGAGTTGGGTTTCTTAAATCAATTACTGCTACGCTATAGCCATAATCTTTTGCTATGTAACCATAGTTTCGCATAATATCTCCTTTGGTATCAGTTGACAGAAAAGACATACCCGAAGCTAAAGCATATTCTATGCAAGGATATAACCAATAAGCAGTCTTACCAACACCAGCTGCACCAATCATCAATACATGAACATCTCCTGTATCAACCAATGCAGTTGTATTATGTTTTCCACCTTTGCATCCTACAACTATTCCTTGAGGCAATGATTGCTCTTTCTTCTTTATTGATGCAGTTGGCACTTTGCCGTTTAATGCTTGTTTTCGCCACTTTTTTGGTGTAAATGGAATATGTTTATATATCTTTAATAGTTCTGATTTAGTTGCCCAGCGAGCAGTACCATGTTGTCCATCTCCGACAGTTTTACTTTTTATATTATTCAGGTTGTATATATGAGCAATAAGAGATATACCACCAAGCAGACAAAACATTACCACAAAAGCAATAATTAGAGTTGTAATGTTTGACATTGTTTTTTTACCTCACTTTCTTTTGAAAATACTAAATCCTCGTTCCAATCTTTGTGCTTTGGAACGAGGATTTTTGACTTGATATTTAATTCATTTAATCTATTTTGAATTCGCATGTTGGCTTCTTGTCCGGGATTATCATTATCAAAGCACAGATAGACGAATTGAATATTAGGATTATCTTTCAAACATTGAAAAAGCACCCTGTCCGATACAGAACAGGATGCCGCATAACTATGTTTCTTCCAATCTTTTTTATTCATTGAGATAAAGGACAGCATATCAATTGGAGCTTCGAACAAGAACAGATATTTGCTTTCGCCGTGCCAATGGAAACTATATTCAGGAACACTGCCACTCACATTTCCTTTGTATGTACTATTAGTTCCTATGCCTCTTTTGTGCGAGTGACGAGCTACACCATTTTTATCAAATCCAATGAATATGGCATTGTGAAAGTCTTTGGATTCATATATCATTTGCTCATGAACAAATGAGTATATGATTTCTTTGTCTATTCCTCGTTTATTGTTTAAATAGTTGAGCACTCGGCTCATATCATCATTTTTAGGTGGTAATATGAATTCTTTGCTTTTGTTTAATTTCTTTTCTTGCTGTGTATGGGTTATCGCACAACAACTATTGCCAAGCAAGTATTCCATTGCATCTTGAAAAGATTTGTTGTAGAACCTACGCACAAAGTCAATCGCATCGCCACCAACTCGCTCGTATTGATGAAACCATAGATTATCTCTTATAGTAATTTTTTGTGAGTTGTAGAGCCACTCATATTCTGAACCTGATTTTCTAACTTGCTCGCCTTGACTTTGTAAAAGACCTACAATATTCGTTTTTCTTGCTTGTTGCTTTTGTTCTTCTGTAAAATGAATATACAATTTTCCACCTTCTAGATTATATAAAAGTTAATTTTTTTGTCACAAAATTGCATTTATTTGCGATTTATATTGTAGAGAGAAAATAATTGAGGTGATACAATGAGTAAAAAGGAAATACGCAAACTTAAAGACAATTTCGAGTTTGAATGTTATCTTCGAGATGATATATGTTACACAATGATGAAGTATGGTTTTTATGTTGGTATAGCATTTTCAATTATCAATATGATTTTTTGTTTAGTGTCTATTTTTATACCTTATTTCATTGAAATGCCTATTGTTCAATTATGTATCTGTTTAGCACTTTTAGCGATTATGTTTATCGGGGCATTATTCTTTGCCCTAGGGAACATATTATTTGAAATTAAATTTAAAAAAGATTTTTTATTATATTGCTATAATTAAAATAGAAAGGAAGTATTTAAAATGACACTAGACTTAACAATCAGTATTTCTGACATTATAAATATCATTGTTTTTGCATTTACTGCGATTACCGCAATAATTAGTATTAGCATAAGCAGAAAATCACTTTACACGCAAATGCAACAATTTGAAGAACAAATTAAATTGCAAATTTCACAATATAAAGAGAGCAAACAGATGGATTTATTAAAAAATCAAAGTGAATATTTACCAATTCTTTTACTCGAAAGCATTTCAATAGAAGAAAATAATTTAACTGGGCATCCTGCTTTTACTCTAAGAATTCGAAATCGTGGAAAAGGCGATGCACACCATTTAAGATATATATATCAACACGACTTGTGTGTATATACTGACGAGATTGATAAAGATTTATTTTATACTCAAACTCAACCATTACCTACGATAATTAAAGTAGATGACACTGTTGAAATTACAATTTCTGCATCTAAACAACTATCTCCAAAACGAGTATTCATTGATTTTACATATGAAGATACAATGCATAGAAAATATAAGCAGTCATACGCATTTTATTATAATTTCCCTGCAAGTTCAGAAGTAGTAAGAATAGAAAATTATGATTGCAAAATGCTTGAAAATATAGAATAAGATTTTAATAGCAATATAATAATTTTAAAAAATCTCATTTTCTTGTACCTTATAGTTTCTGGCCTTGAGCCATTTTCTTTTCTTCAATCTTTTGTTGGAGTTTCTTTTCAATGTATTGATTGATATTATCGTTTTTCTCTATATCATTTTGTATGATTTGAGAAAGACGAGCGAACAATCTTAACGATGAAAGAGAAATTGAAGGGGCGGAAACTTTATTTTTCATATAATTTTTATGCGATGTCACTTGTGAAGTGGCATCGCTTTTTTCTGTTTGAAGGTTATTCTTTATCTCTTTTGGAGTATCTTCAGCTATTTCTTCTTGCTGTTCATCCTCTTGCGAGATAAGTTTGAATGCTTCATTTACTACTGCATTACGAATACTTTTAAATTCTTTGTTATGAGATAGTGGAATCTTCTTTGGTAAGTTATCCTGATATGTAAGAATAACATTGTTCCTTTGCTCATACCACAATGAATACAAAGACGAGACTTTTTCGTCCTTTGCAATCTCATCAACAATAGCATCAACAATATTTTTAGTTGATTTAGGAAGATAGCCATATACCTTTCTACCTGTATAATCACCAAGTTCGTTAGTAAGTTTTTCGATTAACATTTCAACTGTTTTATTTTCATAATTACCGTTACTAATTTGCTCACTAATATCGTTTAATACTTCTCTACTGCGTTCTTTAATACCGTCACGGTATATAGTTTGCTTTGAATAAATCTGTAACAAATCTTGTTTGAATATATCTCTCGCAAATGCAGACTTAAGTTTGAGTATTCCTTGTTCTGTCATGTATGGCTCTTTACCTACAGAATAAGCAACAACATGAACATGGGGATGATGCCCTTCATTGTGAAATGCTGCATACCATCTTAAATCTTCAATAGGAATTTTCATGCTTTCTGCCATAGATGGAACATTGGACCGGATTAACTTTTGCCAAGCATTAGAGTTATCATATCCTAATCGTTCTGCATCTTCTCTTTTTAAAGATATAATATCAGTCCAGACTATGCCTTTATGATTTGCAACTGTTTCTGAAGTTTTTGAAAGATTAATCGGTACATTATCGTCAGTAAATAAACCATGAGAACCTCGTTTTTCTACTCTTGGTCTTTGAGCAATGTACTCAACATATTTTCTTCTTTGGTTTATAACTTCGGGGTTATCTTCAATAGCACGAGATATAAACTCAGAAGCATTTTTTCTTGTTGGTGAAGTTATATAGTCGTTGTATTCAAAGTTTGAAACTGTGTCAGGCAAGTCTTTCACAATTTCATCAATCAATCTTTTCTGTTCAACAGTTGCAGGTAAGTGTTCCCAAGAGGCATCTATCTTTTCCACACCATCTCTTGTAGCTATATAGTTGATTAAATTTTTTGAATGTTTAACTTTACCCGATTTGATGTATCTGCATTTTAATATTATCTTAGCCAATAAATATTTCCTTTCTATTCATAGTTTTGAAAAGATACTGCATCTTCAAGTTTAATTGTACCTTGAATTTTTTTGACTTCATCAACGCACATTACACGAAGGGCAATTAAGGTATCTTTTTCAATATTGTTACTTGCCGCAGTTACATGAAGCATCATGGCAATCTCGACTGCCATTTTAAAAAGCAATCTCGCCATTCTATTTTCAAAACTATCAAGCGTTCCTTTCATAGTTGAGAGAACAACATTCGGCAAGTATTCTCTGTAGTTCGGAGCAGTAAGAAATCCGCAATAAAAGATTATGGCTTTCTCAATAAACTCTGATTTTGTCTTACACCCATCCTTTTTATATAACTCGTTTATCTTTGTTTCAGTTTCAGGATAATACCATAATTGAAACTTCTTTTTACCTTTTGGATTTGCCATATTTCATCATTCCTTTGCTCTAAATTCTGTAGCAACCATGCTCTAAATGGCTAAACAGCGCAGTTTCTTGATTTTGCAGTCAAAATGCGATTTTTTAGTGCCATTTGCAACCCACTTTTTTGAAATCCCGAAATCCCTTGACACAGTCCGCGTTGCGGGCTGTTGTGAACGGGGAACGGATGCTTTGCAACCGTACCCCTTTTTCCTGCAACAAAATCGGACAGCGAAAAGCCGCCGATTTTCCTCTTTGAAATCATTTTGCAAAATTGCCCACAAAACCGTTTAGATATACTTATCGGAGACTTACTCGATTTTCTACCGAAAAGGCTTTACAGGTCTTTTCTTGCGGTCACAAATCGCTATTCTTTGTTTTCATTACCTGTGACCGCTACGGGTTCTTTTTTTCGTCTTTTTGGAGCAGGAGTTACTCTACCACTCTTCATCTCAATAAACTCTCTTACATTCTGTGGTACATACTTTGCATAGACAACTTCAGTAGCTTTTTCAAGTTCGTCTTCAAGTGGTACTCCTTTTTGTGCGAGATAGATTTTGAGTGCATTTAATTTTTCTTCATCGAATGAAAAATTAATGGGTACTTTTTTTATCATACATTCATCATCCTTTACATTTCTTGTTTGATAGTTGCTACGGGTTCTTCTTCCCATTCTGAAAGGAAAGTAGATACATTTTTCATATTTGCTTTTGATATATCCGTATCAATCCACTGTACATCTACAATACATGAATTCAAAAATTCCATATTTGTTACATTGGTTTTTAAGAACTTTGCATTAGCAAAATTAGAGTGAGTATAAACACCATTTTGCATACCACACTTGATGAATTCAGCATCTGTAAAATCAGCTTCTTCAGCAGTTACTTTTTCCATATAGCAACCCTCAAATGATGTCCCGATACATTCTGCAAAGCACATCTCTGTGTCATGGAAACTACAGTTAACAAATTTTGACCCACTTAATATTGCACTGTTTAATTCAAGGCCATTGAAGTCATAGTTGTCAAAAAACATATTTCTGAAGTCTGCCTGAACACCACCGTACTCATCGTTGAGCCATAGAAAGTGTTTAGCTAATTGAATTTTGATTTCCTGTGGTGTGGGAACAAATAAATTGTTTTTTGTTTCTTCATTGAGATATTCAGGTTTAATAATGAACTGCATTTCTCCACAGTACAGACAAGGAACTTCAACTTCTTCTCTTTCTGAAAGCATATCCATTAACAATGTTTGGTCTATCGATTTCATACCAAACTCCTGACTCATTGAATCAATATCAAGAAGATAGCGACCATTATGTTGTCCTTTAATAGCTCTTTGAACACATTCGTCAGCTATCTCTTTCATGTTGTCAGTATAGATTTTTAAGTTTTTGTAGTCCATCTTCTACACCTCACATTGATATATCAGAGTCCATATCCTCTAATAAATTTTCGAGATTAATATCGTTGTTTATATCAAAAATCTTTCGTGCTTCAGGAAGGAATGAAACATACCTTGCATAAGCACTACCTTGTGCATCAACGAGAATACCGTCATTACTGTTTTCGGATAATACCAACATGCAACAACGCACATCATTCTTGTATCCCATACAATCACGGTTTTCTAAAATGAAATCATAGTTGTTGAGTAAATGCTTTGAAAAATATTCAAAGTCACTTTGTGTTAACTTTATAGCTTTTGTTACTTTGCACTTTTCAGTTTCAACGTCTGCTTCTTTTCTTCTGAATGTAGCATTAAAAATTAAACTCATCTATTTTCCTCCTGTTGTAAATATTCGATATATGGTATTTTCAACCAATGTGTCCAAGCATTTGAAGATAGCCTTGTCCGCACAACTCCCACTTGAGTGTTAGCCGCCTGAACGACTTCTCCGTTACCTATGTAGATGCCAATATGACCTTCGTGCCAAACAGCAAGTCCCGATATTTCAGGGAGTGTATCAATTTTTCCTTTTTCAGTTGCATTTTCGAACATATTGTCTGCACCAATGTCAAGCATATTGTTTGAGCCGATAACAGTTTTCTTGTTCTCTGTATCATACCAACTGTATCCTTTAATGAGACCTACACAATCTGCAGTTCTCTTACCGAGCCAGTTGGCAGTTATGAAGTCAATATTGTTTCCGACCATATCGGGATACTGTTCTGCTTTAATTTCAAGCATAGTTTTATCAAGGACTGTTCCGTATGTACCATAAACATATCCCCAATGATTCTCTGTCGCATTGTTAGCCCATGTAACAAGGTCGAGATTATTCTTGGTTGTTGTATCCACATATCCTGATGTGTCAATATACACCGAACGGATACCGTTCATTACATTTGAGAAATCATCGACAGACAAATTTGTTCCAAAGGTTGAATTGACTTTTGAGATTAACTGTTCATCAGTTTGATTGTCTGAAAAACAAGCAGTTAGTTTTGAAACAAAGTCATTCTGTTTTGCATAATCAGAAAGCCCAAGTACATAAAGTATCTGGGCTTCTTTTATCTGATTTTCTGAATGACCAGCTTCTGTTATTGCCAAATCAATATTGTACATTGTATCTTCAACAAACTGTAACTTTGCCCGTTCTTCTGCAGTTAGATTTAATATAATGGATTCTTCTATTCCGCTTATATCCAATTCAACATTGCCACTGAAAAAGTACACAACTGCCACTATGGGCATGAGCAAACCCACCACAACAGACAAAACAATACAGAGAACCTTTTTTAAGGTTTCGGGTTCTGTGACAACGGCAAGTACAATCTTTTTTAATGCGGCGGCAATAGTAGCAGACATTATCTGCCACCAGCCTTCCCAAACAATGCAGATTTATAGTTAGGAGCGATTACCTGTAACAGATATCTTTCATTACCGCAACGGTAAAGGCAAGTACCACGTTCAGGATATTTAATCAGTTCAAATTCGCTTGGTTCAATCTGCAAGGCATCCATAAAGTCCTTTGGGTTAATCTGACCTGCATTGAATAAAAACTGATGCGTAGGAATTGAAAACAACGGTTTTGTAAACTCTCTGATAGACGGAATTAAAAAGTCCTCAATATTCTGACTTGCAAGAATGATTGAGGATTCCTTTTTTCGTACTCTTTTCATTGAGTTACGGATATATTCAATTGCAGTCATATTGGTTAAGAAGAGATAAAGTTCATCGATAGACGCAGTTGTGTTGCCAACACCAAGCAACTGGTTGCTCATATATGACAAGATATTAAAGAGCATTGCATCTTTTAGCCTTTTGTTTGTATCCATAAGACCTTTTACGCCAAATACAAGAAATGCATCATCAGTAATATTTGTGTGTCCGTTGAAGTATTTACTTTCAGCACCTGCACACATACTGTGAATACCCAAGCAGATTTCTTGCAAGGTTTCTTCTGTGTAAAGATGTTTGTAGTGATTATTGTATGTCATAAATTCTTTTTCACATAAGTTATACAAATCTTTCATCACCGGGAAGTCTGTAGGCTTCTTTTTACTGTAATCTGTTGTATCGGTAATATTGAACTTCTCATACAACTTTGAGAGCATAATTTCAATGGTGTCAATCTGTGCATCTGTAAAATCCTTGTAGCTTCTGAAAAAGTCTTTAAGAAATGCAATATGTTGTGACAATCTTGATACCTTTCTGAATGCTTCAGGAGCAGACAAGTCATCTTCATCAAAATCTTCTCCCCATGCTTTAGGTTCAAGTGGATTGATTGTGTATTTGCCTGACATAAAGTCAATATAACAACCATCAAGAGATGAGCAAAGTTCTTCGTATTCAGCTTCAGGGTCAAGGCAGATAATCTTCTTACCCGACTCGCGAATATTTGTTAGCAACAGTTTAAGAAGATAACTTTTACCCTGGCCACTATTACCGAGGATAAGAATATTTGATGTTGTTTTATCTTCTGCTCGTCTGTCAAAGTCAACAAGGATATTTGTACCATATTTATCTCTACCGATATATATTCCGTTAGGGTCTGTCTTGCCTGAAAAGTTAAAGGGATACAAGTTTGCTACAGAGCTTGCAGGAAGTACTCTTTCAAACTGTGTGCCGAACTGGTTAAAACCCACAGGCAGAACAGAAAGGAAACCTTCTTTTTGTCGCAAAGTTAAACGGTCAACAGAAATCTTTGAACGAGTAAGTTCCATTGCAATTTCACTTTGTAATTCTTTTAACTCATCCATATCTTTTGCTTTTAACTCAATAAATACGGAACAATGGAGCAACGGTTCTCTGTTCTTACGAAGGTTTGCAAGCATTTCGATTACATCCTGTAAATTGCCTTCAGCTTCAATAGTTTCGTTTACATCGTTACCACCACTTTTAAGTTTGTTTCTCCTTGTTGCATTCTGAATAATCTTACGCTGTTCCATACTTTCAACAAGACGATGGTATATTCTCAATGTAACACCATTTCTGTCTGCAAGTTGTGAAAGTATTGCCTGTTCTTCAGTTGTTGGTGGATATTCTCTTACTGCCCACACACAACGATATGAATCACCGACTATATAATGGTCAGAGAGGAACTTTATTGTGCTTGGTAGAATGCAGTCAAAGAAATCTTTTGTACGGATTTCTTCAATTTGTTCGGGAGTTAATTCTTTTTTCTTACTCATCTTCGTTCACCTCTGTTACATATTGTTCTCCATCAACATCAGGCATTTTTTCACCACTCATTGATGCGCCGAAATAGAGAGCGAGGAACCTTTTAATATCTTCTTTTCTCATTCGTCTGACCTCGAATCCTTGTTCAGATATGCGCTTCTCTACTTTGTTAGCAGAAGAAAATATTTGTTCAGGTTTCTGTGAACGATATCGGGTAACAAATATAAACTGTCTCGCAGTTGCCATTTCAATCTGTATGTCATCAAGAAAGTCCATATCGTTTTTAAGGATTTTTTTGACCTTAGAATTTGATTCTTCATCATATCTACTCTGCAAGTACATTTTATTATTATCAAAGCATTCTGACGCATCCGTGCAAGCAAATTCAATATCGGGTAATGCTGATAAAAGCATCATGAAATGTCTGATTTTGTTTTCAATATTTACACTTGAAAGCACGGAAATATTAGTAGGTGCAATTGAATAAAAAATAAGCTCACCACGATTGGTTTCTACACCATATTGGGTGAACTTTGTAACACCAATTAAATCCTGAACTGAATGTCCTTTTTTCTTTTTATCTTTTTTTATCAAAAAATCACTTCCATTCATAGTATTGTTGGGTTGATAAGAAGTATCTCACTGCATATTTAATAAAATCCAATATTGTGGTTTCATCCATTCGAATAGTTAAAAAGCCGTAACACAAGGTTACGGCAATTGGAATTAACCATCTGAACTGTACCAAAACAACAATGGATAAAAGCAGAGACACTCCTAATATTGTAAAATCTTTAAGACTCCACAACCATAAGTTTGCAGTAGCTTTAAGATTTTGTGGATATAGATATTGTGTCATTATTTTTCTCCTTTTTTATCTTGCTCTCGCAAGTGACCGAGTCATATTTACAGCGGTTGTTGAAGCATGAACTACCGACATCATATTTACCTTTACACTTGAATCAAGACCGAACTGTTGAGCTATTCTTGGCACTTCGTTTGCGGCAAGCATAATACCGAGTGCAAGAAGCATATTGTCAGGGAAAGTTATTAAGCCAAGATATAGCAAAGTTGTCTGCAAAAATGCAGTTAAGCACAAGGCCGCAATCTGTTTCATCCATTGGTTGAATCCATCCGTATATCCTCTCGGAACGGAGAACATATATAACGAACCGACCGCCATCTGAACAAGTAAAATGCCACCTCGTTTGATATTCTGAAAGAAAATCTTAACAACACAATAACCAAATGCAATAAGGGCAAGTGTACTATACAGTGTAATCTGCATAGTTTGAGGTGTCATAAATGTTGATGTTAATACATTTAATGCTTTTTGTGATAAATTGATACCTTGTTCATTTGCGAAGATACTTGCAAGGTCATGCGAGAATGTATTCTGTAAACTTATGCAGAATTTATACAACTCTACGGGGAGTACACCTATAAGCGAACAGGCAAAAAAGCCCTTTAAGATATTGATTGCTGTTGTCTTTATGTTTGCACGCTCTTGCTGATATTCAATTGCAACATCGAATATGGCAACTACCGTACCTGCTGTGAATAATGCCCAACCGAACAAGGTGAATATCATTATTGTTGCATCTACCCATTCAAGTTCAAAGATTTCTGCACCGAGATTACCCATAACTGTGAAGAAATCTGCAATCGCACCATAAATCATTTCATAAATCCAACGCAATGCAGTATCCCAAATAGTTCTGGCTATCTGTTCACCAAGAGTGTCAAAAACTGTGCCTATTGAATCTCCGACTGCGGAGATAAGGTCACCGAGCCAATCAAACATGCTCTACACCTCCGCATCAGATAATTGTCCAGATGTACAATGGAGCAGTAAGTGTAAAGATAAGACAGGCAAACAAGATGCAAGGTGCAGTAAATTCAAACTGACCATGTTTCTTATATTCAAAGTATGCTGTACCAACTTTAACAAAAAAGAGAATTGCAAGAATCATGTCAACCACAGGGAAGACAACATTGTTGACAACCTGTTGTACCTGACCTTTAGCTGCATTCCAAGTATTTTCTACTGCACCTGCAACATCTCCTGCAGCAAATGACATTACTGAAAAACTACAGATAAGCAAAGCAATAAGCAACACCGCACCAATTGTTTTTAAGTGTTTGTTTTTCATAAGATTACCTCCTGATTTATTCTTCATCTTTTTTCTTGACAGTGATGATGACATAAGCTACAAGACCACCAAAAACTATAGCAGTCATACCAATCCAGAATCCTAATCTCCACGATACATCTGTGTTAGGAATATCAGGGTTTGGTGTTTCAGGTTCAGGGATTTTTTCGTTTGAAATTTCAAGCTCAATCAACATACCATCTTCTGTAATTTCAAAGTAATGGTAACTGTCATCTTTGTTGTAACCGTCAGGGGCTGACTTCTCATGAATGAAGTATCCATTGTATCTTAAATCGTTCATGATATATACACCGACTTCATCTTCGTTGAGTTCGCCTACAAGAATATCAATATCAGGGTTGAATTCCTTGTTTCTGTCGATATCTACATAGAGTTCAAAGACGGCACCTGAAAGTTTTATTTCAGGATTATCTTCATCCACCTTTGTTACTTCAACAGAGCCAAGAATAAATTTGTTTTCTACAACAAGTTCGATTACCTCTCCATCTTCCATGACCTTCACCTTGTATACTGTAGGATTGAGTTTAAATGAAGGTGGAGTTTCAATCTCACGGACAATCCATTCGCCATAAGAAACATTTTCAAATCCGAATACACCGATTTCATTCGATGTAGAAGTCATAATGGCTGTTCCTTCTGTGAATTCAGTTTCATTTTCTTTGAATAGACCGAAGACTGTACCTGCAATAACAAAACCATCTTCATCAATTTTCTTACCTACAATCGTTCCTCGAATGGGTTTATTTTCAACCTCAATTATCACAACTGTAATTCCACCGTCTTCTGTTGCAGTATCGGCAGTAATGTCAAAAGATACAAGGCTTCTGTCTATTACATATCCGTATGGTGCTTGAACCTCAACGAGAGTATATCCCTTGCCATAAGGAAGTCTTTCAGGTGTTATAAGTGAACCATTTGCATCTGTATAGAAGGTGTCAATTGTTGTAGGTGTAGGATAAGTATATGTCATTGTTACAAGTTTGCCGTCAGGGTCATAAATTTTAAAGCCAGCACCAGCGTATGGAACTGTCTTTCCTGTTTCGGAATCCTTTTTGATTACCTTAACATAGCTTTCAAAGTTTGCATTGTTAATGAGGTAACGATATGTCTGACCATCAGTATTGATTACAACATCAAAGTCAGAAATGAATTCTCTGCCTTCATCACCCTTGGTTTGATGCACGGTGTATGTACCATATGGTAAATCTTTTGTCTGTGCAAAACCATT
This sequence comes from Candidatus Fimenecus sp., assembly GCA_045632525.1. Classification (GTDB taxonomy): domain Bacteria; phylum Bacillota; class Clostridia; order Oscillospirales; family Acutalibacteraceae; genus Fimenecus. The sequence continues at coordinate 21,455 of JAZQWV010000045.1, read as the reverse complement.
TTTATCACAAACGATTGCATCTCGTTCTGTTTCTTTTGCTTTATTGTAACTCCCAGCAGATTTGAGATAAACTTGGAATTCTGCACCAACTTCAGGATGCTCAATTTGTGTACTACCATCGTCTGAATGCTTGATAATGGCAATATTGCCTTTGATAACCTGTTCTGTTACATTCATTGAGAGTGTATTCTTTTCTACCGTATAGTTCTTTGGTTCAACACCAATTTTGTGTACTGTTTCATCAAGAAGATAGCCTTCACTTGCAGTAATTTCTTTCAAAGTCCAATTATCTCCACAAACATATTCTTTTGTGGTGAAATTGCCATTGGCATCTGTGGTGTATTTATCAATCAATTCATCACCATTATATATGCCATAAACTGCACCTGTGAGAGTAGCATCACCTTGAGCATTGCTTTTTTCAGCATCAGTTTTCGTAACTGTTACTGTGAACTTCTTGAGCACATTGTGGAATGATTTTTCGGTTACTTTATTCCACTCAATATTCGCACTCTGTGATTCAGGTACTACATATTTTGAAGCAGTATCAACTTCTTCAAGGGTGTAGTTGTTGCCAATAAGGACATCATTGAAAGTAGCAATACCGTTTTTATCGGTTACTGCATATTCATCGATTTTAAGTCCTGAATGAGATGTTCCGTAAAGGTGGAATTTAATGCCCTCGTTGAGACCATCTTCTGATGTCTTTGTTACTTCCAAGATTCCTCGCTTGAGAGTATTATTGAAAGTTACTGTTGAAGTCTGTCCCGAAACTACAGTTACAGTTCTTCTTTCCTGTGGTTCGTACTTATCTTCAACTGTTTCTGTAATGGTGTATGTACCGGGTTTTAAGTTGCTTACGATGATTTTACCGCCATTTTCGGTTTTGACAGTTTTATCCACACCATTGCCTGTAATATGGAATGAGATTCCGTCAACCTTACCATCTTCGGATATTTTTACAATCTGTACTTTACCAGGTATCTGTTCATTTATAGCATTGATAGTAACTGTTCCTTTATTATTTGAATTTACAGTTACTGTCCATTCAGATTTGCTTGAAGCCTGATAGTTTGTAGGGAATACAGTTTCTTTTACTGTGTATGTGCCATATGGTAATCTTTCCTGTGATACAGCATATCCGTTGCTATTAGTTGGACCAATTTTGTATTGAGTACCTGTTTCTTTATGTGTAGCAACAAAAACAGCACCGCTTAATGCCTTACCATTGGTATCCTTTTTGTATACTTCAATTACACCATTTTCTTCAATAATCTCTGGAACAATAACTGATGATACCAACTCTGCCGCACCATTTTTTGATAAACCTTCTAAAGTAATAATTTCAGGGCCACGACTGTTACCCACATGAGTAATGAAGTTTTTACCGTTATACTTACCTGCATACAAGCCAACGTGACTTACTTTTCCAGTTGCAGTAAACACGATTAATGAACCGATTGGAATTTCTTCATCGGCAGTAAATGTCTTTCCGTCTGAACTTTGCTTGAATTTAATCTCTCTTGCAAGTCCTGATTCTACCCATTTTTCTGCCGCAGTTGACCACGCACCTGATGATTTAAGATTTGTTGGGCGAATGTAGTCAGATGTGTCAACTCCTGCAATGTTGGGAAGATAATTAAAGTACACATATGAGCAATACGATGCACAGCAGAGACCATATTTCTCAAAACGAGCAAGGTTGGGAGCTTTGCCTGATACTGTTGATGAATCAGACACGGTTTCAGTACCTTCATTTGCAAATCCCGTGTCATAGCTAATATCTGACAAGATGCTGTCGGCTACCATTGAGCCGTATTTCTTGAAAATTTGCCCATTATCTTTTAAGCTCTGCACATTGTATCCTGTGTATGCCAATGCATCAAGATAGACATTATCAAGCATTTCATCAGGGATATCTGAAGCGGGAGCCGCAAATACCGTTACTGGAATTGATGAAAATACCGATATCGCGGCAAGAATTACTGCAAGGAGTTTTTTAATATTAATGTTTTTCTTGAACATATATACCGTCCTTTCAAATAGAAAACTCTGCTACATTAAGTAACAGAGTTCCTTTTCATATATATTTTATTTTATAAGTTGTCGCTATTTTCCATAGCAACTGCGATGTCGCAATACCACACTCCACTTTCGTATGTGATTCCTATGCCGATATATTTGTATCGGCTGTCACCAACATACGCCCAGTGTCCTGAACTATTTCTTGTGAGTGTTGCAAATTTCTTTGCAATATCATCAACTGTACCTACATAACCAGCCTTTGCTATTGCTTCGCCAGCATTAGCGGTGTAGTAGGGTTCACCTGACATACCATACAAGGATGGGTCAACATACTCACCATATTTGAGTGCAGTAGCGGCAGTTCGTTCATCTTCTGTATCGTGAGCAAAGTTAGATATTAGTTGACGACTACGATATTCTGCATATTTGGTTAATCCGGGCAATTTAATCGCTACGGGAGTACCTTGCTCTTTACGATATTCATTTATGTAGTAAACTAACCTTTCTGCTATCGCTTTCTCATCAGCCTCTGTAGCATACTGAACAGGATTTGTTGTTCCTGTTTCAGTTTCTTGTGGATTGGTGGTAGTTGTTGTATTTGTTGGTTTTGGCTTTAAACTTTTAACAGTTGTAGTTTCTTTACTGTCAGCATTTTGACCGCTTGTTATTTCTTCACTTTTAGGTTTTGTACTTTCTTCTGTAGGTTCGGTAGTGCTTTCAGTTGCTTCCTCAACTGTTTCTGGTTCGGTTGTGGATTCCTTTACCGTTACATTTGATTGGGTAGTGGTTGTGATAGTCTGTTCTTCTTCAATATTTTTGCATCCTGTTATGTTTAGAAGGAGTGCTATGCATAGAATCATTGATAATGCTCTTTTCATAATTTTCACCTCTAACTCATACAATACACAAAATTTTGAAAAAGTCCAGCAAAATTGCGAATGTTTTTACATATCCTGAGAAACAGTTTCATCCTGTGCAATATCAGTATTTTGTGACTGATTTTCTCTCATTTCTAACTGTTCTTCATAGGCTTTAAGAACAACGCTGTTGAGTTCAGCACGAGCTTCTAATGAGATTGGATGGCAGACATCGGAATATTTCTGTTCGCCATCTTTTGTGTACTTGCTCTGTGGCATTGATACGAAAAGACCGTTTTTAGATTCAATCACCTTTACTCCGTGAAAAGCAAAAGCATCAGCAATTGTGATACTCGCAACTGCCTTTACATTACTGTCCTCATAATCAACCATCTGTGTGATTTTTGCTTTGATGTTGAGTGAAGGTTTCTGTTTGTTTGTGTTCTTAAAATTTGATTTTTTGTTCGCCATAATGACTATCCTTTCTTAACCATAATAAATTGTGAATCCCATATCATTCTGAACATCTTCTTCAGGGATTTCTTCAGGTTTGGAGAAGCGTTCCATATATTTCTGTGCTTCTTCATCTGTGAGGGAACAGAAGTCATCTTCTGTCAATCCCACCACAAAGAAAGAGCCAGCGATAATTGAAGAACCATTACCGATACGGCGATTACCGTCAAGACCGATGAGTTTACCTTCTTCGTTACATATGATGGCAGTACCATCCTCGTTATAAACAAGTTCGATAAGACCACCGACTGCTTTCTGTTCAGCATCAAGTGTATGTTTGATTTCAGAAACAAAAGGTTTTCTGTGTGGCTCAACATACACTACTTGCATCAGGTTGTCCTGTTTATGAACAAGTGATTCGTCAAAGTCAATCTTTGCAAAACCGATACTGTCACAGTAATAAAAACCAGATTCAAGGTTATCAGTGTTTTCTTCGAGTTTAACCACATCCGATACAGATAGTGGATGACCTCTATGTAACGGATGACCATCTGTATTGAACTTTTTGAACACATCTTCGAGTGTGTTGCTATCGACATTACCCATAAAAACTTCGTTATACAAAGATACATCCACTTTTTTACCTTCAAGACGGTCAAGTGGCTGAAATTTAGCACCAACATTATCTCTGTTGGTGTCAATCTGATAAATTTTAATATTCATAATTTAAACCTCCATTTTCATATTGGTTTGCTGTTCTGCCCACATTACTGAAAGGTGAACAAGTGCTGCTCTCTGTTGCTCGGCAGAAAGACCATTGAGGAAGTCATAAAGTGTAACTTCATCATCTTTTTCAGTATGACGTTGACTGCAGTTGTCACAGATTTTCTCTCTTTTTACTGTAACCGAAGTACCATCAGGATTTTCTGTGAAAGATAATATATCGTTGTAGTTAAATCCAATTTTCTGTCTGATTTCAAACGGAATTGTTATTCTTCCTCGTTTACCAAGAATTCTGAATACTTTCATTACATCACATCCTTTACACATTCCTCACAGAAATCGAAGCAAGGGCAGTTAGCACAGTCTTCATCACAATCCATATTGAGAAATTCACATTCTTCGCAATTGCCATCGCAAACGAAATCATCCTCATTTTCTGCAACTTTAATTACAATAGTTCCTTTTCGAGCACTGATGTACAAAATACCAGCCTGACTTACACCAGCTTCGTCAAGTATTTCAGTTGGGATTGCTAAAAGGATGAATTCATTTGAGTTTAATTTTTTATCTTGCATTGAACAATACACTCCTTTAAGATTTTTTCATAATTTACATCATCTTCTTTAATACCGTTATGAAGATTGAATAAAGTCATTTGCTTGGGTTTTGATTTTTCTCTTTCGTACAAATCATAGTTGCCTATAAGTAATTCTTTGAATTCTTTACCGGCATCATATCGTTGAGCCATAGAGTGAGTACGGGAGAAATCAAGCATTGAAAAACCTTTATACAACTCCCTGATTTCAGGGCAATCGTTGTAGGATAACAAAAACTTTCCATTGATGTTTTTTAAAGTATCATGAAGCCTTACGTGGTCATCCCAACCGAACTCAACCGCATACATATCTTCAGTAGAGAAATATGGCGGGTCAAGATAGAAAAAGGCGTCATTTCTGTCGTAATGACGAATCAAAGTTTCAAAGTCCTGATTTTCAACAACCACATTTGCCATTCTGTTTTCAAGTTCCTGAATAAGACCGAATAATTTCCGTATATCTAAAGGCTGTGATGCAAAGGATTTACAACTACTTGAATAACTGTAGCGGAGTAATTTTAAAAACATTGCAGCTCTGCGTACATCATAATCTTTCGTTATCCTTGTACGAATTTCTTTAAGTTCATTTGCTTCAGGAACAGGGAATGATAACTCTGTCAGTTTTAATTCTTCCGAAAGGTATTCATCACTAAATTGCTCATGGTAAAAGAACTTGCGGATTGCGATAAAATCCTCACGGGAGTTGAGGTTGCAAAAACCTAACTCACGAATTGTAGCCACTGTCCGTTCTTTCATACAATGAAAGAGGTTAGCTAAATTTCTGTCAAAGTCGTTATATACTTCAAAGGGATGTATTTCGGGTTTACCAAGTAACACACTACCTGAACCACCAAATACATCTACAAATCTGCCGTAGTTCAATGGAAACACGGCATAAAGAATATGTAGGATGGAAGATTTATTTCCCACCCTTGATACAGGAGTTTTAATGTTAACCACCTTACTTTCGTAAGGCATCAATCGTTCAAAACAAAAAGCGGTACCAATCTGTTAAAAACGATTGATACCGTAAATCTTTATCTATTCATATCTTCGTCAGCTTTTGATGCTGCATTGCAAAACGCCATTGCAATAACCCCAATCATACTGCCGACAACACAACCAATAAAAAATGCGAGCATATTTTCACCTCTTAAATCATTTCGTTGTCGTAACTATGTGTTGATTCAATACAATATTGCTCGAATGCAGAACCAACAGGAGTATGTAAATCAGGATGACCTGCATTAGTAATTGTGTATTCTTCAACTGTTATTACCGTTTCGGAAACATAAATATCTTTTAAGTATTTATGTACACCAAAGCAACCCGTACCTAATGTTGTTACATGAGACGGAACAACAAATACCTCAATGTTTTTACCCTGTGGATAGAAGTATAGTTTTGTTGTGTCTTTGCTATACAAAGCACCATCAATAATGCAGAAGTTTTCATTATTTTCTGAAACGCTGAAGTATTCAACTGAACGCATATCTGCCAATGCATTACCTTCGATTATAGTTACTGTGTCAGGAATTTCTAATGTTTTCATTTTATTACAATGTTGAAATGCATATTTTTCAATTGTTGTTACACCAAATGGAAGCTCGATACTTTCAAGAGATGAACACATATAAAAAAGACCAAGGCTGATTTTTGTAATTCCTTTTGGGATGTTTATGCTCTTTAATGCTTTGCACTCACTAAATGCTCTATCAGCCATTGTTGTGACTGTTTCAGGAATCACAATACTTTCAAGCGCGTAAGCATATCTGAATGCCCATAAGCCAATTGATTGTAAACCATCAGGCAAACTGACATTTGCAAGTAAATCACATTCACTGAACGCAGAACCATCAATGGATTTAACATTCTTTCCTACAACTAGAGTTACAAGACCTTTACAACGTGAAAAACTGCTGCTTGAAACAGTCGTTAAACTTTCTGGAAGAATAACTTCAGTAAGAGCATAACATTCATAAAAAGCTGAACTGCCGATGGTTTTAACACTATTGGGGAAGTCAACATTATTAAGTGTATGACATCTGTTGAACGCATTATCTGCAATAATGGTTAAACTTTTAGGAAAGTCAACTGTTATTAAGTTTTCGCATTCATAAAAAGCACATACACCAATATTAATAACGCCGTCTTTGATAAGTGCGGTATTAAGTGTTTCTTTGTTCAAAGAGAATACAGATTCTCTTGCTTTAAAAGGCATCATTCTGCCGTCACTATCATCGCCGTTTTTCGTTACAAGAACCGATGAATAATCTTCAGTAAACTGTGCGACAACATATTCAGGCTTTGTTGCACCAATACCGAAAAGTAACGGATTTTCATTGATTTCTTCAACGGTATAGTCTGTCTGTGTAATTTCTTTAACATCCACATTAAAGGTTACTGTTGCAGTATATACACCTGAATAATTTGCATTGCCTGAGGTTTTTGCAGTAAGTGTTGTTACTGCGTCTTCACTTGCACCTGCCATCTGTTTGAGTACACTGTCACCGGATACAACTTCTTCATCATCGGCATACAAGATGTAAGGAACTGTAATGCTATTTGCTTCACGAAGTTTTAATTGATTATCAAATTCTGCGGTAACATCCACTTCATAACCGAATGGAATAACTGCATTAGATATTTTCAGTTCTTGTCCGTCTGCATTGGCTTCAATATGTTCGGGGAGAGTAACTGTGTAGCTACTTTCTACCGTGTAATCTAATGTTGCTGTTTTGCTTTCTGCCGCAAAGGAGGTTAATGGAAATGCCGTAAGGAGTGTGAGCAGAACGCAAAGCAGTGAGCTGATTTTTTTCATAACTTTTCTCCTTAATTAAGATTAATAGCCCCAAGGCAAGAAGGGGCTATATATTCACTTAGGCTACAGATACTACGAAGTTTGCAGTATTTGCATACATACCTGAATAGAGGGGTGCTTCAGTAAGAATACCACCGATTGCAACAGTTGTTACGCTCGTTGGGTTACCTGCATCAACAGTAAGGATTGTATCGCCTGTGTTGATATTAGAACCATTTATCTGAAGACCATAGCCAATTGTTACATCGTTGTTATCTCTTAATTTGAGTTCATCTTTGTATGTGATGTCAATTGAAAGAGTTGTATTGTATGGAATAAGAACTTCTTTAGCAGTAATGTTCTGTGTAACAGGACTCTTATTCATTGGAGCAGCTTCGATGTAGTCAGGTATTGTTACTTTATATGTACCTGATACTTCATCATCTATTGGGTTATCGAGATCATTCGGATTACCGAATTCGCCGATTTTGTAATATACGGTTGAGTCGCCCGATGGAGCGGTCTGGTCGAGTTCGCCTGCAAAAGCGGTCACTGACATAAGGCAAAGAGCCATAACGAGTGTAATAATTGTAATAAGTTTTTTCATAAAATTTTTACCTACCTTTTTTAATTTAGATTTTTTTATTTTGATATATCTTCGGTTATCTTGCCTGTGTATAACCGTTAGACAACATTTATTGTGATTTTTGTATCTGCTGAATTCATCTTTGCACCTGTTTCAAGCTCATTTGTAAGAATTGAAACAAATGCCGTATATGTTCCTTTTTCCAAAGACTCATTGATTGTGATTCTTTTGATTTCATTACCGGGCGGAACATGGTCAGATTCATAAAGCACAGTTCCATTTTCCAAGGTGATAATAAAGGTGAAATAACATGGATTACCGTCAGGGTTTTTAAGTGAAATTGGAAGTTTTTCAGTTTCGCCAGCTTTTACATTCCATTCAGTAAATCCACATATTGTTATTTGTTTTCTTTCGGTTTCTTCTGTTGTTTCTTCAATGTCCACAAACTGTTCAATTACTGGATTCCAAGATTCGTCATCAACCGTTGGCTCGTTTGGATGAAACATTGTAAGCAAGCAGAGAAGTATTGCTATTAAAAGGATGAATGGCAAGAAACTTGGTCTGACAATACCATAGTAGTTGTCATCATTTCCTTTTACATAACCTCTCACTGCAGAGAACATAGGTCTTTCTTTAAATAAGTCGAAAGACTGGTTTTCACTCTGAATTACGAGATTAGTACGAGACTTCTTGAAATAAAAAAAGCCTTGAATGTTTTTCTCATCACACTCAAGGCTCTTAAATCTCTTTTTGGATATGTAGCGAATTGGTTCTTTTTGATGTTTTATGACTTTGTCATAAGCAGGGTCATTTCTCTTAATCTGAACTATATTCATAATGACTTTCCTTTCTTTTAATTATATTTGTGGTTCATAATCTTCATCGGCATCTTCGTTCATCTCATCTTCTAATGTGATATTCACATACTCACCGATAACATAAAGAGCTTCTTCATAACTGCTGGATGCTTTTACCTTATCACGCATCTCTACTGCTTGTTCAGCCATTCCGTTATCACGGAGTGTCTTTGAAGCAATGCCGATAAGATTGAAGATGTTACCATCCTTACCAATGAGAGGACAGTCAGGTTTGTGCTTTTTCTCAACATAACCGCCTAACTGGTTTGGTATGAAATCTGAAAGCCATGTGCCACCAAATGAATTGTATGTTTTCAATCGCCAAATTGCGAATTTGCCGATATCAAGTTCAACATCATCAAAGGGGAATAACAGACAAGTCAAGTCATTATGAGTGAAACTCTGACAGTCAGTAAATTTTGTGTTGTTCAAAAGAATACCATGTTTAGTTAATTCCTCATTAATTCCATCAACCCATTCATGAAGGTCTCCACCGCAACCCTGAAGAATTAAACCTTCCTTTTCATTCATTTGACGAATAGCATCTGTTGTAATGTTTGTAATATTCATAAACTTAATTCTCCTACATCTTCAGATTCATCCTCATCAACATCTTCAGGCATCGTGTAATCACCGTCAATGTAGTCACCGAAAGTAACTGAATCATCACCAACAAAATGAGGTTTTGTGTCTTCATCAAAGGCAATGAACTTCTGAATACCTAAATCAAGTTTTTCATTGATGACAATAGTACCGCCGAAGTTTACTGTTACATTTTCTTCCAATGTACTGTATTCGCCGGAATCATCTGTGCGGATATGGTAATAATGGAGACCATTTGGAACATCGTGGTCGGTTAACTTTTTATCTGTATACAATGCTGGCATACCAAGAACTTCTACGAGTTCATAATTGCCATAGTGAACAGAGATGTAATCATTTTCTGCGATATTGAGAACAAGACCAATTTCTTCAAGGTCATAGTCCATAACTTTTGCCGCAAATTCAATTGATTCTCTATCATTTTCAGGATAGTACTGCGAAGTGATTTCGCCATTTTCGTATTCCCATCTACCACAGTTTCTACCGATATCTTCGTCAGCCCATTCATGACTGAATTTAATATCAGGGAACATTTCAGCAAGCTTATTAATAACTGGGTGAGGTGATGACCATGCAGTTGTGAAATACAGAGCATCCATTTCGGCATAGGATATATCCTCACTGTAGCCATAAGAATTCCACTTTGTACCCCAGTTATTGATACTCCACTCATACCATGTTGAGTAGCCATACTGATAAGCATTCTGGAATGCTTTCTTTCCTAATTCCCAATCTCCTCGTTCAATATCCTTGCGGATTTCAAGGAATTTTTCTTCACTTTCAGCAGGGACATTAAGTAAATCTAAATTCTCAACTTTTCTCCCGAAAGTATAAATTTCGAGGAATTCCTTGTATGCTTTAAGGCCTCTGTCTGTCCTGCTACCACTTTCAATATTTAGTGATTCAGGCATTGGAATGAGTTTGTTAAAGTCAATAGTACCGATACCGAATTCGTCAACTTTAATCTGCTCAAGCATTTCTTTGATTCTGTCGGCATCGCCCTCATATTTAACTATGTTAGTAATATGGTTTGGCATTTTTGTTTCTCTCCTTTATTAGTTATTTCTGAAAAAAGGCATAAAAAAATCGGACTACCTAAAGGTATCCGAGACTTCCATACTTTCTTCAATTTTTACATTTCCATGACTGGACCATTATCTTCGTCCACGTCATCGTCATTTTGTGTTGTGCCTTGTTCTTCTGCAAGTTCCTGTTCCGTGAGCTTACGGAAGGAATCTTCGCCAGGCACAAGACCTAAATTTCTGCCATTGTCAAAACTACAATGGACAGTACCGAGTGAGTCAACTGTTCTTACAGTTCCTCTTGTGTTCGGTGGGATAGGGCGGGGGTCATCACCCATGTGCAAAAGTAACACTCTCGTTCCTACGGGATATTGCTTTTTATATGTTTCCGCCATTCTGCTCATTCTTTCCCATTCGTTCATTTTATCACCTCCTTGAATGGTTAAACTGCTCTTAAATGAATAATTTTAATTAAATCATATATACCATCAACTCCTTTGGGACATAAAAAAGAGCTAATCAAACGATTAACTCTTTTTTAGCGATATCAAGTGCTTATATATTTTGAAAATCTTCAATACAACACTATTTTTTCTTCATCTTTAAGTATATTGGGAATTTCGATGCTCTTATTTGCAGGATGACATTTGAATATAAAACGCAATTGATTAATTGAATTATATGTTTTAGCTATTAGTTCATTTTGTTCACGATAAAGAGACTTATCATGTTGGTTGCTATACATGTCGTGAGCTGGTATTTGCCTAATTTGTCTAATTTTTCTCAATGTTGACATAACATAGTCTTTAAATGCTTGTTGCCCTTTAGAGTTAGATGAAAAATAGTTTGTGTTCATCCATTCTTCAAGCATAACAAGACTTCCTTTTAATGAACCATCATCTTTTTTTCGTTCAACAGGCAATATATATTGTAGTTCATTAAATTCAAAGAATTTGTAATTTATATTATTTACAATTATTTTTTCTAACGCAGTAACAAATTCATAATAATTCTTTTTTGAAGGTATTAAAAGTATTCTATAACCTATTAGTTCGTTTTCATTCATGTCATACTCTTTAGAAAACAATGGTGGTAAACCTATATTTTTACATAATAAATTTATAAACTTTATTTCTTCAAGTAAGGCATCAAAAACCCAAACATCTGTTACCCAATTACAGTATATCAAATTATCAAGAAACCCTTTGTTAATTGTAAACTCACTTTGATTTCGAAGTAAACAACCTCTCCACTTACATTGTGCTTCATAGTTAAGTTTGGATAAATCTCTTAAAAAAACGCCAATAGCACGGTCTGAATCAGTCGTATTCTCACTAGGATAAGCGACTCCAAAATCTTTAACATATTCAGAATGAAGTTCATCAGCATCAGGATTAACAACATCTATATATCCTCTATAACCAAAATCTGATATTCGATATAAAGGATTGTCATAGTACATTTGTAAAATATCTACATTAAAATAAAGGATTTTTAACTGTTCTTCACCTTGTGCAAGCATCTTTGTAAAAGGTTTTTCCTCTATAATATTAACAGTAGTTAAATGACTTTTAGTAGGGTATAAAGTAAATAAACTATCTTTATAAAGTGTACTTATTTGTTTCTCTTTAGACGGAACTTTAGCAAACCTATGAATAAAAATGTTTATATCATCCCATTGAGAAAGAATAAATATTTTATCTTCCAAGATCAATTCTTCTAGTTCTTGTGATGAATCACATCCTAGTTTTTTATTTGAAATACCATTAAAATCTCCCGAAGTGAGATAATGATTTGTAATTTTATCTAACATTTTTTGTTTTTTCATAATTCACTCTTTATTTCTTATTAAAAAATAATACTATTAAAACTTTTATATAGTTTGTTTTATAACATTCTCCCTATGTTTTTCAATTTCCTTTAAAATATTTTTATATTCAAAATTATCACTTGATAAATCAGTATACATTTGTTTTACACTAATTGTTTCTGATTCAGGTAATAACTTTGAAATAGTATCATAACAACGGACTGAATATTCTTTTAAAGATAATATGGAAGCAATCGTTAATGGTAATTTATATTTACCTTCAGTATTCTCGTCAATTTCTTCTGATATTTGTTCAATTATTTTATATACTTTATTCCACTCATGACGATAATTCATACCATTATATTTTACATCTTTTCCTATAGCTTTTAAAGTTGCATATATTCTAATAGCGAGTGTTTCTAGTGATATGTTATTTTTATCAGGATACATATTCATTTCTTGGAGCAAACTTTCGATATATTCGTCTATTTCTAAATCTAGAATGTATAACATGCAAAGATCAGCAAACACTTCACGAAATAAAATATCAATATCACAAACACGGGTTTCAAAAATAAAATAAACAGCATTTTGAATTTCATCATCATTTAAATACTCAATATATTCAGGCTGAATATATTTTGAACGAGTATATTCAAAATATTTTTCTAAAATATTTTTCATACTATCGTTTCTCATAAGTGTTTCATATGCAATTTTTTGAATCACTGAATGCATTTCTTTAATTGTAGGATTTGGATATTCATTAAGTGCATCTAAAAACAACTTTTTAAACATGTGTAAAAATGCTTCATCATAACTGTGAAACACATGTACAGTTACAAGAGATGCTATGGCGTGACAGTAAGCATATTTACGTTTTTCTCTATTTCGGTATGTTTCTCCTACATAATGGGAGATTTCATGACACAGTGATCTAAATACTTCTGTTGGAGTATACAGAGTATTCTCCGGGATTTGTATGTGCACTAATCCAGGAATACTCTTATTTGCAGGGAAAATTTCAGATGCACTTGAGCGTTCACAAGGTTTAGGTACTAACAAGAACACTGTATTACGAATGTCATTATTTGGATCAGCGTGTACTAATAGTTTTGAAACTTTATTTAAAAAAACAATAGTATATTCTAACATGAATACAGGTATATCATATAACACTGGTCTAATTTCAGGGTTATGCGAGAGTTGTCCTTCTATACGCATAAGTTGTTCTATATAGTAAGAACAACTTTCTACAAAATCATACAAATACGCATAATGTGAAAAATCAATCTGGTTTTTGTTATTCAATATCTCTTGTATGTTCAACAAGAAAGCTCTAACACTAGGTGCTATTAAGTAAACAACTTCATCCATTATGGGTGTTCTACTCATTGTTACTAAAGAATTTGCAACCTCTAATATTGCATGGAACCAACCAAAATACTTTCGATTATTAGTTAAGGAGAGTGCTTTGGAAATGTTTTCACATAATTCAGGTAATTCTTTGCAAATTTTTGAGTTAATTAATTCTTTATCGGTTTTAAATGATGGCAAATTAGTAAATTCTATATTTATTTCAATACCTAGTCTAGTTGTTGATTCGGATTTTCTATAATTTTTATAATTTTCATCCAAAAACCAAATTCTATACAATTTTACTAAATCTGTTACATAACGATTTCTATAAATAAGCATAATATCATCTATACCGTTTATACAATACTCAGGCGGTATAGCATTATTCTTTCCTAAGTGTCTATTAATTAGTTTAATTTGATTTTTTATAATTTCAATATTATATCCAGAAAAACGCATTGAAAACATAGGTATAATATCATCTTGGTATGGGAAAGGTTTAGATGAACATAATAAATTATAATTAATGCCAAAATACGTATACATTTTTCCAAAGTTAATGGTTTCATTTTCTCTTAATCTAAGTATTGTATTCAATAACACATCAAATCGATTTGATTGAACCTCTAATACCATATCGCTAAACTCTGTAGCATAGTTAATTTGATAAGCGAATTTTAAAGCGTTTAATTTGTTTTTTAATTCATTATGAATTTTTTCAAATTGGTAAGTAAGATTTGTAGATTTAGGAAAATGAATTCGAACAATTGCAATAAACCAGAATCCTTTATCGTTGTATAGATTGTTATTGCTTTTAGGAATTAAATATAAAGGATGATAGTATTCTTTTTCATTATTGTGTTCGATTACATTTGATTTATCTTCTTTAATTGATGAAAAGAACCCTTTATCATTATAAATGGAATAACTGTATATATCGTCAAAATGTCCTAATGCAATCCAATGGGCATGTTCCTTGGGAAGCCAACAAGGTTCCTCATTTTGTTTTATTATTTTCAAATTTTTTTTCAAGAGAATTGCATATAACTGTTCCATATTTTTATCTCCTATATAACAAATTATTTTAATTGTGTTTTTGCAATTTTTAAAGCAAATTCTATATTTTCTTGTCCGTTAACAAAACTGGGGAAAAGTTCTTCAACTATTTTATCTATATATTTTTCATTTTTATCTTTAGGCTTGATGTTAAGCAATTGTTGTGTCATGCAGATTCTATTATCTTGAAAATAAAGCCATAATAATATATATAAATTTGTTTTGATGCAATTGCCAAAATCAGCTTTCAGTTCTTCTTGAGTTTTAGTTTCAAGTTTAGTTGAAGTTGATTTTGATAAATTATCAATAGTATTATAGGAAACCTCAACAAGTTTAGAGAATCCCTCATTCATGCACTGTAAATTAGGTTGTTCTTGTAAAATACATATTTGATTTATGATATAACCACTCATAACTTCACACAAACAATGTTTAACTTTTTCCGATGTTTCTTCATCTGCAAGATAAAACAACTCTTGAAAAATATCTTGAATAGAGTATTTATTTTTCATTATATTCTGATTTTTTGAAAGCCTGTCCCAAACTTGTGAAAGTTGGTTAACTTTAAATAATTTAGTGTCATTTTGAGTAAAATCAAATATAAATATAGCAAAACATTCGAGATGTGTTTTATAATGTTGTGCATTATTAACCGGAAATGTTTCAGCAAGTGTTAATAAATCATTCAATAGATTTTCTTTGTTTTTTTCTTTCTTTTTTATCCATGTAAAAAATGACAATTTTACACATTTGTCTTTATTTAATATAAGCTTATAAAATATACAACATTGATAAAAGAAACCCCAAGAAACAATTGCAAGTGATATTAGCGAACTTTCAGTCAATCCACAAAATGAAAGTGAAATACAACACAAAGTCAAAATTATATGTATTATTGAATAAACACTATATCCTTTAAATCTGCTATGTAATATTTCTGAATAAGTTAATCCTAATATCTTTTCATCTAATTTTGCATAAATGCATGCAATTAACACATTGGAAAGTCCTATAACTTTTACAACTTCAAATATAGCTGGAGCTCTTAAAAAAACAGGGCATTTAATATTCGGACATATTGTAACGATAAAACTACTTCCTTCGCAGCATTCATATTTTATTGACAAAATAAAAGCTGATATCAAAAACACATATATAATAGCAGAAAAAACATTAATTTTTTCACATTTTACTTTTTTATTCATATGAACACACCTGCATATCCATTTTTTAATAAATATAAAAGCCATTACAGCTAATACTGTAATGGCAAAATCTTCAAAACAATTTTAATCATTATCGAATATATTTCTACACAATCTACCTTCTTCTTTAGGGTATCTTGTAGGTACACGCTGGGAGTAAATTCTAGAATTGGCATAATATGTTGTCGAGTGACCACTTTCTATTTCTTCATTATGATGAAGATGAGTCTTAATGTTGTTTGTAGCAACCGAATTTCTTTTGGGTCTACCATAAGAAAATTTCACGATTGGCATTTTACCACCTCATTAGTATAAATTTTTGTTGCGATAAATACTGTCGCTATTGTTACAACAAATGACTATAAATCATTTATATAATGTGATAGTATATCGCTTTTTTTTGACTTTGTCAAGTTTTTTGTAAATTCACATTAATATTATGCCACAATTGATTTCAATGTTAAGAGTAAAGTATTACCATGCGTTATTGCCATATTAAGTATTGTATTGTTTTTGGTACTGTTTTCAAACCCACTCTAATATAATATCGAAATTAAAATACAATTTGTGACAAAAAATTTATTTATTTATAAATATTTTTTATAAATAAATGTTTTATAACATAATATGAAATATTATTATAATGTTGACTACATATTTTTAAATAACTTTATCGGGTTGGAAATATAGTTCGTGGTGCAAAATGACTAAGTAAAAAACTTGATACACATTATATAGTTATAATTAAAAAAGAGTTAATCTCTAGATTAACTCTTTTTTACAAATATATTACATAAATTCAATTTCTTCATTTACTTTTTCATGAATATCGATTCTATTCTGAATATCAATTGTATTAACTATCCAGCCATTCAAATTACAGTTTTTTATAAACTCATCAATTCTATTAATGCCATACATTTCTTTGAGTGTAACAACTACACCAAATCGAAGCCCAATACCATCAGCAGGGTCTAATCTATTATTAGTTTTTACTTCCATGCCCCAGTTCTTATTTTTATTATATGATGTTTTGGGTATTTTTCTACTTTTAGGTTTCTCAGAAATATATTTTACATTATCCCATTTTCTAAATCTGGCACGTGCCTCTCCTTCAAGAATAAAGCTTTGGGGCTCAACAATGGTTTCGCTTGGATTTTGTTTATCGTCATTAATTTCATTTAACGAACCATTGTCTTTTATTCTTCCAAAATGAAGGTTAAGCTCTGTATTAGTGTAATCGACTCCTTGTGTTTTATCACACACAGGAAAATAACACATTGTTGCACGTGCATAGTAAGGATACTTATCATCTTTGAGTGGAACTGGAAAATGATAATTATATGTATTCCACTTTTCACTAATATCTGTTACAACAAATTTAATTTCATCATCTTTTGTTTGTATAATATCGTCTATTTTTATTGGAACAACACCATGCCCATAAAGTGCAACTTCTTCTGGAGTGGGTGATTCGTTCCAATCTCTCGCTGAATCAATTATCATTGCCTTGGCAATCTCTCTATTCAAACCTAGAATATCTATTAAAAATGATAATTTTCGGGCAATCCATGGAGCTGCAAATGATGTTCCAGCTACATTAGCGGCTCCTGTAGGTTCACAAACTTGAATGTATTGTTCTTCACTTCCTCCATAGTAACTTACATCTGGTTTAGCAAAAAAGGATAATGCCAAACCCTTTCGTGAATACTTTGTTGATAGACCGCTTTTTGTTACAGCGTTTACTACCAGGCTATTAATAGAATCTGCCGGGGAACCTATCTTTATAATATTTTGATTTGGCTTATTTGTACCTGCAACAACAAAAATAACATCGTTTTCATATTGTATTTGGTCTAAAACAGCTGCTTCTGCAGAAATAAAATTATCATTAATTTCTTGATTGCTTCCAAGTGACAAATTCCATACTTTAATATCTTTGTTTTCAGTAATTATCCTTTTTATTTGCTTAATTATTGTAAAAGAAGAAAACTGTGTGCCTGCAGCAACGCCAAAATGACGAACCTTAAATCTACCGCAACCATCGTTTAGCCACGGATTCAATCTTGGACCATCAACGATTATTGAAGAAACTGCAGTTCCATGTCGATAATCTTCAGCTGTCTTAGGAATATTATCATCTACTAAATCGTGATACTCTACCCATTCACTAAAATATACACTCTTATCAAATAATGTATCAATTACTCCAATCGTTGGCTCAATACTTGGTGAAGGGATATACATAACATCACTTTGATATTGCCTGATAAAATCTTCTGGCGATAAATCGGAAAGATTATTAGTTGCCATTGAAACTAGGTACGGCATCTTTTCGTATAATATTTTTGATTGATTCTCATCCAAATATACAGTTTTATTATCTATTATGCGATTAGATAAAATGTCAATCCCTATACTTTTAAATAATTCTTTAGTATCCATTCCGGTATCATATAATGTTATGATATTTTCATTAAATTGTTGAGGTGCAGTTTCTACTTCAAAATCTTCAATATACGAAACATCGGCTATTATTTGTCTAAATAGACTCTTTCCTGAAGAAAACTTTTTATAGTTAATTTTATTGAACGATATTTTTTCGTCAAATGTCTTTTTATCTATTCCGTTTTGAAAATAAGTGTTTAATATAATACTAGCATTATGCAATGAGTTGATGCTAGTATTTAAATCTTCAACATCTAAATAGTAAGTAATTATATGCTTGTCTTTTTCTTTATTAAATTTAGCACCTACAATAGCATAATTGGACTTATTACCTTTAAAAATGCCTGAAATCCGATTGGTTTTTGCGACTATTTTATTATAATGTACGCTAATCAAAACACCATTAAATGGTACGCTTTCATTTAACCAAAAATCTCTAATATTACACAGTTTATTTATTAATCTATTCATTTGTTGGATCGTAACGACAACTTTACTATTCATTGCAGGCCCGCCACCATTGTTTGTTTTTGGAGCTTGCACAAAGCGTTTTCCTTTAAGTTCTAATACATTATTCATTTTCGACATCCTCTTTGTTCAATTTTCGGGCTATATTACTTTTTGATTCACCCTTAAGTTTTTCTATTTCTCTTATTGTAAAACCTTTTGTGTGTAGTTGATTAATGTCTGTACTATCTAGATTACCAATCAATGTATTGTAAAGTCTTCTTAAGTAATCATATTCAAACTGTGTATCGCTAAAAGCCAAAGATGTCTTTATGATGTTTTTTAATTCACCTGGATATGGTAACTTTTCAGATATACTTAATATTTTTTTGAATAATCTTATGTCTTTGGAAATACCTTTGAAATTTCTTGAAAAAGAAGTAAAATAGTATTCTGCGACTTCAATCAAATCTTCCTTACTATAACGATTAAAATTGATAACTGCATCAAAACGTCTAATTAGTGCTTTATCAAAATTTGAGAATAAATTTGTTGTTGCAATAATTACTATTTCTTTATTCAAGTCGGTTAATCTATCAAGTTCTCTCAAAATGGTAGATGTTACTCTTCCCATTTCACGAACATCGTTAGAATTAATCCTATCTAACGCAATTACATCTATTTCATCAAATAAAACAACCACTCTATTTGAATGGGGTAGTAAGTTAATTTCATTAAAAACATTCGATATATTCTTATTGGTTTGACCTAACTTGCTATCAATTAAATTATCAAAATCTACGCAAAACAGAGTTCTATCCAACAATCTCGCGATATGTTTAGCAGCTTCCGTTTTTCCACTACCCGGCAATCCTTCAAACAAAAATTTATTTATACCCACATTGTGATTGACTGCATTGATTATTCCTTTTATATCTTCAGTAATTTCAATGGGTAAATTAAGTGGTTCAATCGCTCTAGTATCTATTTGTTTTAAAAATTCACTCTCGAAGTCGCTACTTTGAGGCACATACAAATTTGACTCAGCAATTAACCCCATTATATATTCTGCCAATTGTTCATCACCAATACTATCAAAATATCGTGCTATATTTATGGATTCATTTCTAAAAGCATTTTCATTTCTTTCAACATGATATTTAATCAAATTTAAAACATTTTGTTTCTTCATAAAATCACTCCTAATCATTTCATTTATTATTATATTCGTTCGCGGGACAAAAGTCAACCATTTGGGACAAATATTTAATAAATAGCTTAAATTTATAAATTATATACATAAATTTATCGTTTTACAACTGTATTTATATTAAATAGGTAAAAAATTATAGTTTGGATAAAAAAGTATTACTAATCGTTAAACTATTATATAAATTTCCATATCTTGTTTACTTATTCTCTTATGTAAAGTAGCATTAAAGCTTTTACATAATTTCTTAAAATTTGCTAAATATTAAATAATTAGACCACTTATAGACCACTTGAGATAAAAACAAGGTGGGAATATTAGAATTATTTGAAAAATGTGCTTGAATTATTGGGAGCATTAGAGTAGAATTGCCTTGAAAGGTGTCTTTTAATGGTATCGTCGCGGCTACGAACCAAAAGGTCGGGGGTTCGAATCCCTTCCGGCGTGCCATTAAAAGAGAGTTTGCTTTTGCAGACTCTCTTTTAATTTTATATATCATCTTTTGTGGACGGGAATCGAACGTCTGCTGCGGCTACGCCTTGCATACTGCACGCTCGACATAAACGTCTCACGCCTTTTGGCTAAAAACAATTCACCGAATTGTTTTCTTAACGCCAAAACCCTCTCGGGTTCGATTCCCTGCGTTTAAATTCAAGCAAAAAGAAAACAGCCACACTTTGTGTAGCTGTTTCTTTTTGGTGACCCGGACGGGAATCGAACCCGTGTTACCGCCGTGAAAGGGCGGTGTCTTAACCGCTTGACCACCGGGCCATTTGTAGGGACTTGTTCAGTCCCTTGGTAGCGGCAACGGGACTTGAACCTGTGACCTTCCGGGTATGAACCGGACGCTCTAGCCAACTAAGCTATGCCGCCATAGTGGCCGTCGTTTCGACGGCTTGATTATTATAATATAAGACTTTTGTTTTGTCAACATATTTTTACAAATATTTTTAACTTTTTTCAAAAATTTATTACAAACCCAAAAATCAATATTTTTTAGGTTGTGTTTTCTTTACAAAGCGCATTTTCTGTGCTAAAATTTTCTTGTTAAAAATCAATTCACGGGGTGAAAAATATGAACCTTAAAGAACAAAGACAATGGGTTCTCCAAGAACTTAATAGCGTTGCTGATTTCTGGCTTAAATATGGTATGGATAAAAAGCACGGTGGCGTTTACACTTGCATTGATAAAGACGGAAAAGTTTTTTCAACTGACAAAAGTGTTTGGATGCAAGGTAGATGCGGTTGGACTTTCGCTTATCTCTGCCATATTTATGGTGTAAAACAAGAATGGCTTGATGCTTCAAAAAGTTGTATCGACTTTCTTGAAGATTATTGTGTGAATAAGAACGCTGACGGCAGACTTTATTTCACAGTTACAGAAGACGGTAAACCA